>NZ_JAJBJB010000002.1 GCF_021811845.1 Candidatus Cyrtobacter zanobii
TATATTTAACGAACAAAATTGTTAAGATAAGCATAACTCCAGGCAACATAAATGACAGAAAACCTGTACCTACTTTATTGAAAAATATACAAACAAGATTAATAGGTGATAAAGGCTACATATCAAAAAAGTTGTTTAACGAGCTTTTTGAAAAAGGTGTGACTTTAATCACTAATGTAAAGAAAAATATGAAAAATGTATTTATGAATATCAAAGACAAGTTAATGCTACAAAAAAGAAAAATTATAGAAACAATCTTCTCATCTATAAAATCTTTAGGCACATTTGTGCATCATAGACATAGATCGCCAATAAATGCATTCGCTCACCTGTTAGCTGGGCTTATAAATTACCAATTCAAGTCCGATAAATCCTCCTTCTTAGCTAACTTTATCCTAAAAGCTTAAATGCAGCTCGGGTTAACTATGTCTATAGTTGTTAGGCAAAGCCCTATAGGCTTATTAGCCGTATTAGCCATAATCACTGGACTATAGCCTAAAAGTATCAACCTCATCTTGAATTTGGCACACATGCGGCTTGTGTTGCTGCACTGGGCCTAACAAACTATCTGACCCGCATCAAAATGCTTTAATAAAACCCTACTGGCATGACAAACATTCTTCGTATTTGTTATCAGTTGCATCTTGTGGTGGTATTGCCATGGAGAGCTGTTTGTAACGCTCTTCCGACCTAATATGGCTATCAGGTCTTTGTAGAGATTTGGATCTACAATAGTAAAAACTCTTCAACCCTTTCATCCACCCCTCAAAGTGAAGCATATGCAGATCCTTTTTATATATATCTGCAGGCAAGAAAATATTAAGTGATTGAGATTGACATATATACGGCGTCCTATCTGCTGCAAGCTCAATCATCCATCTCTGATTAATTTCAAAAGCTGTTCTAAAGACAGCCTTCTCATCCTCATTTAAAAAATCTAAATGCTGAACTGAACCCTCATGCTGCATAATATTGGACCATATCTCCTGTGTATCCATACCCTTTTTAGCCAACAGTCTTTTGAGATACCTATTCTCAACATTAAATGAGCCAGTAAGTGTTTTTTGCGTATAAGTATTTGCAGAATATGGCTCTATCCCAGGGGAGCAATTTGCCGCTATGATAGAGATAGAAGCCGTTGGTGCTATTGCAGTTTTATGTGAAAAACGCTCATGTATACCATGCTCCTGCGCATCGGGGCATGCCCCCCTCTCATCAGCTAGCTTTTTCGATGCATCATCAACCTTATCTTTTATGTCAGTAAACACTTTTTTATTCCAGGACTTCGCAACAACCGATTCTAGTGGAACCATCTTAGATTGTAAGAATGAATGGAAACCCATCACACCTAACCCAACACTCCTTTCTCTATATGCTGAATATCGTGCATTTTTCTGGGTATCTGGAGCACTGTCTATATAATCTTGCAACACATTATCCAACATCTTCATGATATTATAAATAAAGTGTTCATCATCCTTCCACTCATCATATTTTTCTAGATTGAGTGATGAAAGGCAGCAAACCGCAGTTCTTTGATTACCTAACATATCTTTACCTGTGGCGAGCGTTATTTCACTACAAAGATTTGATGTTTTGACATCAAGATTGTTTTTCTTATACACCTCTGGCCTCATATCGCGAACTCTATCTTCAAATACGATATATGGCTCACCTGTTTCTATTCTGGCGAGTAATAGCCTAATCCATATATCCCTTGCTCGTAATACCGAAACAACCTGCCCTGTCGCTGGGCTCTTAAGCGCCCATGGACCATCTTCAGCAACAGCATGCATGAAGGCGTCTGGTATCATAACACCATGGTGCAAATTAAGGGATTTTCTATTAAAATCACCACCCGTAGGCCTTCTTAATTCTATAAATTCCTCTATCTCGGGGTGCGATACTGAAATATATACAGCCGAACTCCCCCTTCTAAGACTCCCCTGCGAGATCGCAAGGGCCAGCTTATCCTGCACTGCTATAAATGGTATAATCCCAGATGTCTTACCATTGCCCTTAACCTTTTCTCCTATAGAGCGTACACCACCCCAATACGTCCCTATACCACCTCCATGTGAAGCAAGCCATACATTTTCATTCCAAGTTGAAACTATACCCTCCAAACTATCATGCACTTCGTTTAAAAAACAAGAAATAGGCATGCCTCTGGTTGTCCCGCCATTACTCAAGATGGGCGTTGCTGGCATAAACCATAATTTGCTCATATAGTCATACAGATTTTGTGCATGCTGCTCATCATCAGAGTAATGCCTTGCAACCCTTACAAACAAATCTTGGTATTCCTCGCCAGTCAGCAGATACCTATCCCTCAGCACAGCCTTCCCAAACTCAGTCAAATTACTATCACGTTCCCTATTAATGACGACTGACACGCTCCCTAAATACAAAATTTACAGCAGGCTGTGATTCTATATCTAGTTAATTACTTTTGCAATAATCCGAATTAGAACAATATATAGCTTATACTAAGAATAAGGTATAGAGCAACGCCTATGCTCTATATACCTAGCAACCTCCATACTTATAATACTTAATTTAAGGAGAGAATATATATTTATATATGAAAAAACCCCCAAAGGTACCTTTGGGGGTTTAATCAGTAACACGTTTTTAGCAAACTACTATCTCAACATACCTGACAGTGTTCTTGACATTTGTTCGTTTTGCGCCATGACCTTTGCAAAAAGTGCACTAGCTCTCTCCATCTCACTTGTAAAGAGTGCCATTTGTGCGATCAGCTCATCAAGCTCTACACCTGTATTTGCATCAACAATTGCCTTCAGACCGTCTAGTGATGAGGTAAATGTACCAGCTATATTTTTCATAGATTCTGTACCAGCATTAACTGTTGCATATATTTGCAAAATTTTAGTTTTGACATCTAGAAGTATTCCAAGTGTGATTTGTGCATTAGCTGTTGTATCATACTTCAGATCTGTCCACTCTTTTCCATCAAGTAGCGCTTTTCCTCTCATATCCGGTATATTGATAGTTACAGTATCACCAGATGGTAAGATAAATGAGAAATCTGATTCACCAGCTTTTAAAGCAGTAGCAAGCTCTTTTTGCAGAGCAAGTACATCGGCACCATTAGTCAGATCAATATTCTTTCCAAATGTGATAGTGATTCTTTTATTTACATCATGTTCTGAAGAAAGTATTAAAATTTGACCAGCTTGTATCATATCCCCTGCAACCGCTAGTGCTTTGCTGCTTAAGTTATTTGCACCAATTAGTGATCTATCACTTGAGCTTGAGAAGACATCGCCATCTTCCATTGTAATTGAGATTGCGCCAGCTTGATCGGCTGTTGCAGCAGAAACATTTACTTTAGTTACTATACCAACAGTATCACCTGTTGTTATTTTCATGCTGCTGCCCTCTAGAACCCCTCCTGATGTAGGTGCTATCTTCATATCAAGCGTTTGATAAAATGTGATATTTTCAAGTGCTTTATTGATATAGCTTGCATAAGAGTTAGCTTGAGATACTGAGCTCACTGGAGCACCATTACCACCAGCTAAGTTAATGATAAAATAACCACCTGTACCGCCTTGTGCAGTCATGACAACTACCTGATCCTCTAAGCTGTCTGTTTTTGCAACTTGACCGCTATATACGACAGAGCCAACAGTCATGCTTAATGTAACTTTATTTGTTCCGTTGTATGCTGCCGTCACTCCACCTAGCTTACCTATAAAATCTTTATTCTCTGTTATATGTGAAACATCAATACCACCCGTTACTCCACCAGCGAATGTACAAGTAGCTAAAGGTACTCCAGCTGCACTATTAAAAGTAAATGATCTACCATTAGTTTCAGAGTTATACGTTCTTGATCTTGCACCAAATAAGATACCACCACTGCTATCAACATAGCTTGTGAAGATAAAGTTTTTAAATGTTGGGTCATTAGAATTATTCAACATTTCAACTAAATTAGCTATAGTCCCTGCTTTTGAGCTTGCTAGTACTTGAACCTGATTTGCACTATCTGTAACATTATTCTTAAGTGTTATAGTTCTGCCAAAGAATGATAGGTATGACCCATCAACAATTGCACTTGAGAGTATAGTGGAAAGGTTTGTATATGATGCTTTTTGCGATACGCTCTGGATTATACTATCTGCCCCAAGACTGCCTTGCGCGCCAACTGAGTTAACACCTAGTGAGCCAGATTTCGCCCCAACGTCAAATGTACTAACAACCGTTGCACCACTAGGCCCTGTGAAGCTAAATGCACCAGCCTGACCTTGAACCTTAGATGTTAGCGTTACAACACCAGCTGCTGATGATGCTTCTAACATTCCAATTTTAGTAATCACATCATTAGATAAAAGACCTTGCTGTGATGCTATCCCATCTATAAATGATGCAACTTTTGCAGCCACCCCTGTTGCAGTCCCAGTCGTAACTGTATATGTCAGCGATTCAATATTGTCATATACTGAAGCTGCGGTGCTGGCGGCAGTATTGCTTACTGATGCCTGAGCGTTATTACCAATAATCACGCCAGCTAGATAGGATGTAGAACCAGCAACACCACCATATGAAGCACCTAATGCAGCATCCCCCTTTGCTTTATCGATTGCAGGATCCTCGCTTTTCTTAATAACCAATGTGTTAGTTCCTTCTCTATATGCTAAAAACCCTTTAGATGCGAAGTTTGCATTTATTGCACCAACCGCAAAATCAACCCTAGCAGATACGTTAGCCACGGTATCAAACTTTGCTCCATCTAATGTTAATGTACCAGACGCCACAGATTCAGTAGCACCCGCAGCACCTATTGATATCAATAAATTATTTGCTGCTGTACTATCTGGTGTTACAGTTGCTAGTGTAAAAGCTGTTGCTGGTGCTGAGGCCGCGGCTACAACCCCAAACCGAAATTTCATTGCATTATCATTGCTCGTCTGAACGTTCGTTGTAACACCCTCTGCAGCAGCACCACTATCCACAACTATATGTAACTTATCAGCTATTGTAACGATTTGCTTAGTTGTGCTTGGGGCCACTAATGTAAAGCTTGCTGAGCTGCTAGCAGGAGCACCTGATAATATACCACTTGTGTCTAATGTAATACCAGCAGAACCAGCTGAATCGCCGTTAAGGAGCTTTCTTCCATTAAACTCTGTATCAGTTGCAACCCTTTGAAGCTCTTTGAAGGAAGCGTCTATCAATGGAAATAATGCTTCTTTTGCATCTGGGCTTAGCGAGCCGTTAAGCAACTCATGTACACTATTAGTTGCCGTATCTAGTGAGCCTTGCAGCGTGCCAATAGCATCAAGTGCAAAACCTGCAACAACAGCACCTTGCGTTAGGTGTCTTGCTGTGTTTTTTGACATCATGTATGACCCTTGAGCCTTTGAAGAGATAATGACGGCAGCTGGGTTGCTTACATCCTTGCTTGTGGATATTTGTTGTGCGCATGTATCTATTTTATTGGAAGTTTCCCTCATTACACTTCCTATCGCTCTAGTATTCAGCGTTATACTACTCATAAGTAATTACCTAAATGTGATTAAAAACTAGTAACTTATGTTTATAATTAATATACTGCTTGTATGTTTAATTATAGAACAGAGATCAATATTTTTTGCAAGTAATATTTTATAAATCAGCTGAATATTTAATTTTTTATTATAAGAATATATAATTTCTATTGTTCCATAAATAGCACGTATGCTGGCTATATTAATTTTATATAAAAATCCAAATTGCCCATTTATAAAAAGGACATTGCCTATTAAAAGTTATCTTGAGTATATTTGACTTTAATGTTTTTTATATTAAAACAGCTACCATGTTATGATTTACGTTCTTGATGATAGATATTGTTCTGCCTAGTGGCGAGGCCCGTCGATTTCAAAGTGAGGTGAGTGGTTTTGATATCGCTTCCTCAATTTCTAGCTCTTTGCTAAAAAATGCCGTTGCTATTAAAAAAGATGGAGTATTGCATGATCTTTCACATACTATCACTCACAACTGCAATATAGAAATCATCACACAAGATTCGCAAGAGGGGCTTGATATCATACGGCATAGTACGGCCCATTTAATGGCCCATGCAATAAAAGAGCTATTTCCTGATGCACAAATAGTAATTGGCCCTACTATTGATAATGGTTTCTATTATGATATCGCAAGGAGCCAACCATTTTCATTGGATGATTTTCAAATAATAGAAGATCGTATGATGGATATAGCAAAAAGAAATTACAAGGTAGAGAGAAAGGTCTTATCTAAAAAACAGGCTATAGAGCTCTTTGAAGGACTTGGCGAGCACTATAAAGTGAGAATAATAGAGGGTATTAAGGATGGCGAAGAAGTTAGCCTGTATTCTCAGGGCAATTTTGTGGATCTTTGCAGGGGCCCACATCTACCATCTACTGGACGCACAAAGCATTTTAAATTAACAAAAGTTTCTGGTTCTTATTGGAAGGGCGACAGCAGGAATGAGGGGCTACAGAGGATATATGGCACCGCATGGCAAAATGCTTCAAAGCTTGCAGAGTACCTTCAGATGCTCGAAGAGGCTGAGAGAAGGGATCACAGAAAGCTTGGCAAACAGATGGATTTGTTTCATTTTCAGGATGATGCACCAGGAACAGTCTTCTGGCATCCAAATGGTTGGAGGATGTTCCAATTACTGATCTCCTATATGAGAAAAAGGCAAGAAGCTGCAGGATATCAAGAAATCAATACGCCAGAGGTCATGGATAGATCGATCTGGGAAGCTTCTGGTCATTGGGAGAAGTTCAAAGAAAACATGTTCACCGCACATTGCATGGATGAGGATAAAGAATATGCAATCAAACCAATGAATTGCCCTGGCGCTGTACAAATTTTTAATAAGGGGCTAAAAAGTTACAGGGACTTGCCTGTACGTTTATCTGAATTTGGGAAAGTGCACAGGTTTGAGCCATCTGGCTCGCTCTTAGGGTTAATGAGGGTTAGAGCATTTACCCAGGATGATGCACATATATTTTGCACAGAAGACCAGGTGCAGGAAGAGAGCGTTGGTGTATGTAAACTCATGCTATCTATTTATGAAGATTTCGGATTTAACGATGTCAGAATTAAGTTCTCAGATAGACCAGCTAAAAGGGTTGGTTCAGATGAAGTTTGGTTGAAATCTGAAGAAGCGCTTTTGAACGCGCTGGGCACGCTTGGCCTAAAATACGAGCTCAACAAAGGCGAAGGGGCGTTTTATGGGCCTAAATTGGAATTTGTTCTGAAAGATGCAATAGGTAGGGATTGGCAAGTTGGAACACTACAAGTAGATTTTAACCTCCCTGAGAGGCTGGATGCAACATACATAACAGACCAAGGCAAAAAGCAGAGGCCAGTGATGCTGCATAGAGCCATGTTTGGATCGCTAGAGAGGTTCACAGGAATTTTAATAGAGCATACAGCTGGCCACCTCCCGTTTTGGCTTTCGCCAACTCAGGTTGTTGTGCTGCCTATTAGTTCAAAATTTGAAAGTTATGCCAGTGATGTTAGCAGCTCTTTGACAAAACACGGCGTACGTAATATCCTGGATGCTAGTAATGAGACTATTAGTTACAGGATAAAAACTCATATGGATATGAAAGTTCCCTACCTTTGGATAATTGGCCAGAAAGAGGTTGATGGTGGCTTTGTCTCAATTAGTAAATTAGGTAGCAAGGAAAAAGTCGTTGTTAGTCTCGATAAGGCGATCTCATCTCTTTGTACACAGTCCTTTATTATATAATTTGTTCATTTATTAGGTTTTTTGCTATAAAAGACGTACGTTTTGATTTTTCCATAACAGCTCAAGAAGTAAGAGTGGTGGATGAGCTTGGTGATATGCTAGGTGTTATGAGCGTGAAGGAGGCTGTTGGCATAGCAGCCGCCAGAGGATTGAACCTTATAGAGATCTCACCCAATGCCTCCCCCCCAGTATGCAAGATAATGGATCTGGGCAAGTATAGGTATGAGAAAAAGAAGAGAACACAAGAAAATAAAAAGAAGCAAAAGATGGTAGAGATCAAAGAAATTAAGCTCAGCCCAACCATAGAAGATGGTGATTTTGCTATTAAGGTCAAAAAAGCCAAGGAATTTATAGAAGATGGCAATAAGGTTAAGGTCTCACTCCAGTTTAAGGGAAGGGAGATTATGCATAAAGATGTTGGTTTTGCTGTCGTTAAAAGGTTTAAGGAAGAGGTAATCAATGTAGTAAAAATTGATTCTGATCATAAACTTGAGGGCAGACAGATAGTAATGGTACTTTCTCCAAAATAATGAGGGAATCGATAAGTTATGTCATACAGGGTGGCCCGCCAGTAAAGGGCAAGATACGGTGCATGGGTGCAAAGAACTTTGCAACAAAGGCGATAGTTGCCTCATGCCTTGGTAATTCGCCAACTTTCCTATATAATGTGCCAGATATAGGTGATGTGGATATCACAAAAAGGCTTATTGCAGCAACTGGCGTAACAGTTAGTAGTGGCGATGACAGCTCACTTGAAATAGACCCAGTGACAATACAGCACCACGTAACCTCCTTTCCAGATTCCAGAAGGAATAGGCTACCGATATTATTGCTTGGTGTACTATTGCATAAATTTGGTAAGGCAGAAATTCCATTTGTTGGTGGCGATCAAATAGGAAGAAGAAATGTTGATTTTCATATACAAGCCGCTGAAGAATTCGGAGCTATCATACACCAAACAGAAGATAGATTCATTGCTCACTCAGGCAAACTAAAAGGTAGTAAGATAAAGTTACCCTACCCGTCCGTTGGCGCCACAGAAACATCACTCTTTTTAAGTGTTCTGGCCGAGGGAAAGAGCGTCATAGAAAATATAGCAATAGAACCAGAAGTAATCGCACTGATCACTATGCTACGCTCTATGGGCGCTATAATATTCCTTGATTCCAATAGGTGCGCAACAATCCATGGTGTCAAGGAGCTTTCTGGCACAAAAACAAAAATTATTGGGGATAGGATAGAGGCAGCTTCATGGGCATCACTCGCTTGCGCCTCAGATGGAGAAATTGAAGTGATAGGCGTCACTCCAGATTTATTGGGTAATTTCCTCTCTTATTATACACAAGTTGGTGGTGGCTATGATCTAAGCTCTAAAGCAGATTATATAAAATTTTATAAAAAATCTGATATCAAACCTACAATTATAGAAACAGATGTATATCCAGGGTTCTCAACGGATTGGCAACAACCTTTCGCCACACTTTTAACACAAGCACATGGCACATCTGTTATACATGAAACAGTATATGAAAGCAGGTTTAAATATCTCGAAGCATTAAATAAGCTAAATGCAAAAACTCAACTCACAAGTTATTGCCTTGGCTCCTTAAGCTGCAGATATGAAGGGGCAAACCATATGCATAGCGCCCTGATTAATGGCCCAACAACGCTCAAAGCCTCAGAAGAACCAATAACAATACCTGATATTAGGGCAGGCCTCTCTTATTTAATTGCGGCAGCAATTGCACATGGCAAAACTGTTTTGGAAGACGCGGAACATATAGAAAGAGGCTATGGCAACCTTATAGAAAAGCTTAAGGATACAAACCTAAATATCACAAGATTTACTAAAAAGTGGTAGCAGATAGGTTATTATATGTAGTGGCGTAAAACGCTGAGAATCAGTCATAACTATTTAAAATCACATATAGCCTAGGCAACAGAGCATGAGATAGTTTGTAAGGCAGAAATAGAGATAATTTGGCATAAATTGCCTCTATTTATTTCTCAATCTCATTTACCACTGCTATATTAACTCAGTTAGCTATATAATATAAATGTGAAATTTACACGCCAAAATTGCATTAATGGCAAAATTTTCTACCATTCTAGTTATAATATAAATTGCTATTGATTACTATGCCAGCAGAAACGCTAAAACCACGTATCAAAGAGGTAATAAGTACCATCCTAGAGACAAAAAATCTGCTCCATACCAACCAGGATCGTTTTGGCACAACTACTAGCAGTACAACAGCGCCGGGCTTAGTAGACAAATTAAACGAATTAATTAAGAAGTTAGAAAACTTTACAACCATTGACACAAATATAGATGAAGCTGATGCGAACAATGTAAAAACTCTTGCAAATGACATAACAAAAAATCATCTTCCAAAAGCCTTAAGAGCAGCCAAAAAATCGGCTACTAAAGCAGCATCAACAGAACAAGCAGTAAAAGTAATAGAAGCTCTACCTAAAGCCCGGGAACAACTAACACAGACAAAAGGTATGGAGGACTCGCTACAGAGCATAGAGGAAATACTTAAATCAATAATACCCGCACTTATGGATGAGCTCATAACACCACTCACCCCACCACAAATTCATAATACCACCACAAATCAATAATACCCGCACTTATGGATGAGCTCATAACACCACTCACCCCACCACAAATTCATAATACCACCACAAATACTGTGACAAACACAGGTGCGGTGGACGCCTCAACCAACACAGAGGGGGTTACTAAATTAGCAGTGGCCTCAATTAGCACGGATGCGGTTGCTACAACAGAAGTGGGCACAGATGCCTCAATTAGCACGGATACGGTTGCTACAACAGAAGTGGGCACAGATGCCTCAATTGGCACGGATGCGGTTGCTACAACAGAAGTGGGCACAGAAACATCTTATGCCGAAGGACAAAACCTATCTGAATTCGAGGAGTATGTGATAGCTTCGAAACGTGATAAGGATGATAAGATAGTACTACCAGAGCATATAGCGCACCTTACTAATGGTGATAACAGTCTGCATATCACAATGCTTGAGTTATTTATAACACTGAGAGTTGCATTTAGTGATAAGGCGGCAAATTTTGCTACAGAGAAACAGCAACTCCTAAAATGGAGAGAGGAGCTAAAACCATTGTATGGACGTTTTAGCAATGGCATACGCGTAATTTATGATAATCATGGGGTTCTTGTTATTGATAAAGCAGCACAGGCTAAGCTTACTCAGATCATAAGCAACGGACTAGATATGCTAAGTCAATGCAATACAAGCAGGAGAATGGTTGCTGTACCTGGCAAAATAGACTATAAGCAATTTATCACAACTTTCGGCACCATTGTATCAAAGCTGGAGCCAGAGCTGAATAATATAGTTCAAAATGGTGTACAGAATCATATAAAAACGTTACGGGCCCCTATCCTAACGCTTGCACAGAGCATCTCTAAGATTAATCAACATACATCTTTTACACGTGCAATCTGGGAGCCAATACATGCTATTTTCAAGGAACTATTCAATATTATTCGTGCTTGCATCAACATATTCAGGCATACTCCCACGCTTGCAGAACGTAATCAAGATATGATAAGGCGGCTACTTGATACAGAATCAGCCATTACAGAATGCACTAGCGCAATAGCTGAGTATAATACAGCATGTAATAACTATGAAGAACGCAAAAATCAGAAAAATACACCCCAAAATAATGATGCACACAAGACAATGCCGAGCAATCCAGAAGATAAGCGTATACGATGTATGAATAAAATTACAGAACTGCAAGGGAAACTGCGTGATGTACAGCATGACAGGCCATCTGTATTGGGCTCAGTCTTTGGAACAGTTTATGCAACTGTATGCTGCCTTGGGCGCATATGCATAAACATGAAAGATTGCTACAAGGGCGATAAACCATTAACCCAAGAGAACGTTAAGAAATTGGAAAAAGCACTGGAAGCAGCTGGCAAGCAACTATGCGAGATTGCACAGGCCATAAAATCTGAAGAGGCAGCGCAAGATGTGGTGCCTGGGGCGCTGCACCGTTTACATGCCATATCGTCTGAAGCTAGCAATAAAGTAGTAGGTGGTGGCAAACGGTAGGGTTTTCAAAATGAAATACTTATGAATACAGCACTTATTACACCTAATATAACCCTGGGCAAAATTGTACGAGACATATAACAACTTAGTTGGCTGAAATTTCATTTGTTTTGCCAACCCCCCAAGCTTTGCTACGGCAGGCCATAGCAAAATTGTATGCTGTATATAAGAAGCTGCATATCAAATCTCACCTAATGTGTATCTATACCTAGTTATCTGAATCAATAAAAAAATGATCTTCCTCAAGATCTATTTTTTCTGTTTTGGAAAGTTTTCTTTGTATGGTTTTGGTCTTAGCCTCAGCATCACCTATCGCCTTACTTGCCTGCTCTAATTTTCCCCTTGTTTTACTTAATAGCTCTGCAAATTTTGTGAACTCTGGCTTTATAGATTCAAGCACCTTCCAAACTTCACTTGATCTTTTCTCTATTGCAA
The DNA here is from genome assembly GCF_021811845.1 of Candidatus Cyrtobacter zanobii. Classification (GTDB taxonomy): domain Bacteria; phylum Pseudomonadota; class Alphaproteobacteria; order Rickettsiales; family Midichloriaceae; genus Cyrtobacter; species Cyrtobacter zanobii. The sequence goes on from NZ_JAJBJB010000002.1 coordinate 12,313, forward strand.
TCGCTCTAAAGCCCATCTGCAAACTATTTAGCATGGCTGCAAATGTAGTTGGACTTGTGATCACAATCCTATAATCACGCTGCAAAACCTCTATTAACCCACTTATCCTTAAAACCTCTGCGTACATCCCTTCAATAGGTAAAAACATAATAGCAAAGTCGGTAGTGTGTGGAGGATTAATATATTTCTCACTAATTAATTTAGCACATTTTTTTAAACCACTTTCAATTAATTTTTTGTGGTATTCAACACCGCCCACATCACCCTGCATTTGAGAATCTATGAGCCGCTGATAATCTTCTAATGGAAATTTAGAATCAATAGGAAGCCAAACGGTTTCATCTTTACCAGGGAGTTTTATAGCAAATTCCACCCTATCTTGCGAGCCTGGCTTAGTCTGCACATTCACCGCATACTGCTCTGGTAATAAAATTTCATCTAATATCGCAGCCAGCTGCACTTCACCCCATATCCCCCTTGTCTTTACATTAGACAAAACATTTTTTAAATCACCAACGCTAGAAGCAATCAACTTCATCTCACCTAAACCCTTATATACCATCTCCAGCCTCTCGCTCACTATCTTAAATGAATCGCCAAGCCTCTTTTCTAATGTATTTTGAAGCTTTTCCTCAACAGTAACCCTCATTTGCTCAAGCTTTTTCTCATTATTTTCTCTAATTTGATTAAGTGATTCTTGAATGGATCTTTTAGTATGTTCCATTTTGCTCTCATTAGCATTAGATGCCTGCGCAAGCTGATTTTGTATCAAATCTAATTGTGATTTTTGAGAAATAATCATAGACTGGAACTGCTGGTGCAACACATTTTGAAGATCCTGAATTTTTTGAGATACTATAATAATAATCTCCCTAGCCTCTTTCTCATGCCACTCATTATTCCTAAATTGTATTTCTGATAATGCGCGCATGTTTGACCTTTTAAGCCAAATAAGAAGTAGCACAACCAACAAACACACTATGCCAGCAACTATCACCATCCTCTCCACAAAAATAAAAACATTTTGATAGCAAAGTTTCAATGGAAGCGCGAGTATTTTAAGTAATACATAACTATGATTCGCACTCAACAGGTCGTGCATGAGTATCCGTCAGCGGGTTATGAGACCCATCATCACTATCTCCTACATCCTTCCAAAATTGAAATCCGTTACTTTCATGTGGTAAAAAGCATTTTATCAATCCGTTATCACAATCCACTCCAGCTTTGGGTAATGGCCCTACTCCACTCCCTAATTGAGACTGGTCCTTATCTATATGCGATATAAACTCTTTCAACTTCTTATAGCAAGCCATTTTAGCCTGTTGCTTTTTGCTATCCTCATATACCCCATATATAGGAATTTTAAGTATGGCACCTTCTATGACCTCCATAATACTAGTAGACTTACCACTATTAAGCATTGCCAGCCATTCCTTTAGTAATTCTATTGTATAAAATAGGTCTGTTGATACCTCATTGAATGCAATACTCATGCTATTAACAGTAGCTTTATCTAAGTGTGAGAAACGCACCCCACCGCCCTGCCTATCATGACTAAAATCGGATACAAATTTATTTATCGCATCTTGACGCGTAGTTAGGTAATCTAGCACTTTATTAATTATATTACATAACAAATCACTATTGGTAAAAACGTGCTCAACTCTTAATAAAATATTCCATAATAATTTAAGATCATTAGGTATACCGTGCACTAAGTCAGTGTATGTAGCATCCATTGTGGTGCCTGTCATCCAGTGTATAGCTTTTAGAACCCTGGGGTGTATTAGTGTATCTATAGTTGTTGCTATGGTAAGCAACTTCCCTAAATAACCAGATTTAGCACTATAATTAACGGTCAATCTTAAACTTGCTGCAACACCTGCAAGACCAACAATATCACCAAATAATACCCAATTTTCTGGAATGCACTTTACTAATAGATGCAGCAACTTATAGCTTGCAATAGCGGCCAAATATTTTGTATCGTTATACCATAACGCATCCCAAAATAAAGATAGCACAGTTTGGGTTGGTGCATATAACCTTGTTGGAAGATATGGCTTTAAAGAAGCTAATGCATAGCTATCTATAAACCACTGTGCGCATAGTTTTGATACCGCGATGCCAAAATCCTCCTTGCTCTTATATTGTATAAGCTGTTGAAATACAAATTGTAATAGTTGATGATATGGAGCAATACTGGCTAGCAGTTTGTTTTGATTTCCTAACCCTAATTTATTCGAAATTGAATTAAGCCTCTGACTAAGTGCAAAGCATAAGGAAGCATCATTAACAAACTGCTTAGCTTTTACTGCCTTTTCTTGAAGCACATTCAACCATGCGATACTATAATTTTCAAAGTAATTCGCTGGATACGTTTTAGAAGTAAAGATTATGTGCGCCTCCATCACCTTGTCTTCATGCACTACCTTAACATTGATATCCTGCCCATCAATGCGTACTTTGGTCTTTGCGGTTGGTTTGAGCTGTATGTTTAATGTATAATATGTAGTGTGCTCAGACCCATTTTCGCCCGCCTTTGTAACTGGTACGCGCACAGTAATAAAACTATTTTGAGCACGGTCTGCAAGATTCTGAAATGTGGGAGATTTTATATGCCATTTTTGCTCATTAAGTTCTAGCAAATTGATCCTTACGCAACTTCGAGATGCAGAGATTGGCTGTCTTAGCTCTGTTATTGAACCATCGCTCCATACGGTACCTTCTACGGCCATTGCAGTGGCCCTTGCTGTCTCTATACATGCAAGGTCCCTATGCTCTGTAAAATGCTCTAATGGAAATCGCTCACCGTCTCCTGGTATATCATCAGGTGCACCAGATTGCCTTTGATGGACATCAGGCTGTTCAGCATCAGGTTGTTCTTGGGTATCATAAAACACATCATCGTCTTGTTGCCCTCCATCACCTGCTAGCTGCTCACCACCAAATGCAGTACCAGATTGCCCTAAAGAAAAAAATCTCAAAATAAATCTAAGCATAAATATCAGTACAGTTTTTGAAAATAATGGAGGCTGATTATAAAGGTGCTATTTAAATCACCTAGGTATCACTAAAATACAGCAGCACACATGCGCCATAAAGAACACACTACTTATGATCTGGTATTATACACGCATATTAAACTATAATCAGCGCAAAACTGCATAAGAAATGTATATAATGCCTAAATTAATTAACTAATAATTAACACTTTTTACGCTTTTTGGTTTTTATAATTAATTCTGGTCTTGAAATGGCAAAAGAGCCTTCTTGCATATTTTTTGTTAGTACTGTGCCTGCCGCAATAAAGGAATCCGTTCCTACAATAACTGGAGAGATAATGGATGTATTGGATCCTATAAACGCGTTGTCACCAATTTCAGATCGATGCTTTGTTTCCCCATCATAATTACAGAATACAGTCCCAGCACCAATATTAACATCCGCTCCAATATGTGCATCGCCTATATAAGAAAGATGTGAACATTTGGAGCCTCTGCCGATAGTTGAGTTTTTTATTTCTACAAAGTTACCTATTTTAGCACCTACCTTTAATTCAGTACCAGGCCTTATCCTGGCAAATGGCCCAATTGTACAGCTTTTTTCTATCTTAGCTCCTTCTATATGTGAAAATGATAGCACTTTTGCACCAGACTCTATGTACACGTCTCTGCCTAGAACTACATACGGATATATAACTGCACAAGGCTCTATGTACGTAAATGGCGTGAGGAAAACAGTATTTGGCGCCATCAGGATCACACCATTTTCAATTAACCTATTTCTTAATTTTTCCTGCATAAATTCCTCAACCAGAACCAATTCATGCACAGTGTTTGCGCCACACAGATATTTTTCTTCAAATTTATTAAATTTTATAGTTGCATGGTGCAAATTTGAATATTTAACTATATCAGTTAGATATCTTTCATTTGCTGCATTTGGACAGTTTTTTTGTAAAAATTTTAATATTAAAGCTTTTGAGCATGATAAGAGGCCTGAGTTACAAGTTATTATTTTACGCTGTAATTGGGTGGATTGTTTATGTTCTATTATTTCAATAAGCTTGCCATCACTATCTATAATTAGTTTGCCATACTCGTTTTCTCTATGAGATTCAAAGGCAGCAATGCATAAATCACTATCTGAATTCACAACCTCAAATACTATGCTCTGCTCAATGAGTGGCGCATCACCAAGCGCCACCAATACCTTCGAGCTGATTGCCGCACACTGATCAAACGCACACCTTAATGCATTCATAGTGCCTGTTGGTTCTTTTTGAATAACTGTATGAAATTGATATTTTTCTTCAATTATTTTAAACACACTGTTATTCGCCAATTCTGGATTTGCCACAACAATAATATTGTTAACACAATTTTGGACAGAAATTATTACATGCTCAAGCATCGGAACAGAGGCTACCTCCATTAATACCTTCGGAACTGTACCACCCATCCTTGTACCGCGGCCAGCCGCTAATATGATACCAGTACTATCCATTGTTAAAATAAATATGTATCTATTTCGAGTGTATATTAAATATATTATTCAAAGTACATACAAAATCTCTAAAACTTATACAACAAAGGAATAAATAACTAGCATTTTTCTATTATAAATTGATAATCTTTATCACATAAATAATAAATCTGTTAAATATGTATAAAGAGCCGGCATTTTCTCGCTTTCCCATACTTAAGCCTAATGACAAAATCATACTTAGGGAGCTAGATTCTAAAAATGACGCTCTTGGCTATTATAATTTAATGTGCGATCCTGCTGTACATGCATATATACAGGAAACAGAGGTACCAACATCGGTAGAGGACGCACGCGAAAAAGTTAAGTTTTGGTATAACCTTTTTTATAAAAAAATTTCAATACTATGGTGCATCGAGAAGGAAGGGTTATTGGTTGGAACAATAGGTTTCAATTATTGTGATACGATGTCTGGCAGGGCAGAAATTGTTTATGATTTAATAAGTAGTGAGTGGGGCAAGGGCATCGCTTCAACAGCAATGAAAGCTGTCTTAGATTTTTCCTTTAGTTCGCTTAATATTGTGCAGATAGAGGCGCTAATAGCTGTAAATAATGTTAGGTCTGAAAAGCTTCTCAGAAAATTTAATTTTATCTTGTATAAAACACATAAGGCCCATAGGGTAATAAGAGGCGAGTATGTAGACACAAAAACATATGTTCTATATAAAAATAGGCACAGCTCTGAACTAACTGTTTTATAATAGCTCCCCTTGTCAACCGAAACATATCAAGATGGATCTTTCAAATTCATTTGAAAGATCCATATATCTCGTTTACTATTTTTCAACTAATTAAGACTTGGCACGTATGGATTATTAGCCGCATACAAGCAATTGTGTAAAAAGAATCCACTAACATATTGAAAATAGGCAAGATCGTGCTAGGATTGCATTCATGACGCCATATAAACCTGTGGCTGATTTTGTTAATTAGTTATACTAAATAGTTATGGAAAATATTACTGAAGGAGCTGTATTGGGTACTACTGCGGAGATTAATACTGGAATTAGCACTCAAGAAGGAAATGGTCCAAAAACTGCTAAACTTAATTATGATGAGTTGTTGCAACGGTACGAAGGTGCTGTATCTGAGGCGATGAATAGCCGTGATCCAAACGACATGGCACGTATACTTGCTAAAATACATGAATTAATTGGTAACCCTGACCTCTCTCAAGAAGTGCGTGACGGGCTTAACTCTTTGGCATATACGCTGCTGCATGACGGGCTGCATGGTGCAGCTCCGTTTAGTGAGGAGCTTCAGGCAGATGAGCATTTTATGAGCGAGCAGCCTCAGGACCACTCCACTGATTTCGCTGCAGCGGGCGCTTAAATATTAATTTAAGAAGACTTAATAATGATTCAACTAGCCTGAAATTTATAGCTAAGACGTTATAAAAGTGATGCGCTTTTAGCTTTGCGAATAATTTAACTAAGTTATTCGGTAAAGTTTATGTATTCATTTTATGTTACTCTAAGTTACACTTAGCCCTTCAGGGCTTTCAGGCTTTAACTATCCAAGCTTGCAAATAAGCCCCGCTTAGGTGGGGCTTATAAGTGCAAAGCGCCCCTAAAGCAATGCATGCACAAGCCGGCCCTCACCCCCATAGTGCGCTTCTTTCTATAAAGGGAGTGTTGCTATAAAATAGTAATTTGCTAAAATGACGCCAAATAAGTTCCAAAAGGTAAATTATGAATACGAGATGTAAAAAATGCAGTAGCGGTAATTAGGCATATTTCCAGATACTGGCAACTTTATAAAAGAACAGAATAATTTTATATCTATCTTTGGATAACGCTCCCCCTATAAATCCTCTTTAACCCCACCCTCCATCTCATCCGTAAATGCCTGCCAAATTGCATAGCAAAGCCTTGGACAATCGATACCGTGCAGCAACATATCCTTGGCCTTGTCATGATCAGCACAATCATCCGCGCATTTCTCTAACTCAATAGCCCGAGGAGTATCACGTTCATCGATGCTACTATCAACGCACAAATTAACAGCAACCTTCACTACCCCGCCCTCTACGCGCTTACCATTAGTTACTGTGTTTAGTAGTATACGATGCTCAGGACACCCATCTTCACCAGATGTAAATACAGTATACTTACCAATGTGCCGCGCATAGTAATCCACCATATTCTTAAGATGTTTGTAACTCCAGTCCTTATGAGTACTTTTTAAATGTCTATACAGAGATGGTACGACATGCTCTGATTCTATCAGAACTGATGCTTCTTTTGCCATAATAAAAACCAACAAAAATGAACTATCAACACTGTTGTTGTATAGCATACCAGACAAATGTGCAACTAGTATATCAGTGTAGCGCTTGTTAAAACCCATTGATTAAACCCACTAATACATATGAATAGTTGCGGTTGATACAATTGCCCACTGTGATATTAGAAACAGTTGATTAAGATGCCAAAACTGCAGTGGCATGGTATAATCACAGAGACCACCATTGCGCGACTGACTTCATACGATATGGCTTGATTTACAATAGCACCTCTTGCATAGAGGCCGCAAGAACCTAAATAAGCTATTGATCACTCACCATTGTTTCCAAAGGATTTGATAACTAGTATCCACATCACCATTTGGATTCATTCGCGCCCCCCCCAGCACAATTGCACATACCCATGTGCAACCAAACCACCCATCCCATGTACATGACTCCCTGCAATACTCCACTTTGACCTCTTCAGGAACGCCGCTTCTACCTAAGATATCATTAATACATACATTAACATTCATTGCTTCATCAGTATTATCAATAGTGTCTACAACTCTGATGTTGGATAATTTACCTTGGAATGTATAACCACTTGGACAAGGATCACCCTCAAATGTGAACGTAACATATTTATCAGCGTCCTTAATATAGCACTTTACCGACTTATCAAGGATAGTACTATCCCAGCCGCGATAGTGACTCTTTAAATAGTTTTTCAGATGTGGTAGTATAAGATCGTCGTTGAGTACAATGTATGATTGTTTATTCATAGAAGAAAAAAAAATGTGCGTCCCAACAAAAATAATGCCAGCTATCATATCCGCAGCAACAGCACCGGCAACACTCAAAAATAGCCCTTTACACAATGACAATATACCAAATATACCACCATTATACCTTTCAACAATACCAATAACATAAAAAAGAACATAAGGATCTGTGATTACCACAAAAAGAGCTGCAATCGCAAATATTGTACCTAGTACTGCAATACCGATTACAACCCTCCTCAGCGCATCGTCTAGCATATCCTTAGGAAACTCTTTGTTCCATACTTTTTCACCAAAGCGTGAAAACTTATCTTCTAATGTGTACTTGCAAAACTTTTCATTTTTTGAATCCTTTGGACAATGCAAGTGAAATTTATGCATACCATCTGGTAATTTAGGTTTAGCCATGTATGCAGCAGCGCTAACAATATTATATTTGATAAACTTAGATGAAAAAACATCCGAGAAGGTACGCAAATCCCAAGGAGGTGAAAAATATAAACCCACAATGAAATGTGATAGAAAACCAAAAATAGCAGGTTCAAACTCAGTGACAAGATAAACCTTATTAGGATGGTACTGCTTTTCTCGATGCTCAAGATTTAACATGCTTACAAACTCCTGAATAGAAGATACAATAGCGTCTGCATGAAGCTGCCCTCCAAAACCAACCATATAATTTATTATTACAGACGCGTATTCTGCAAAGGCGCGATACGATGACTCCTTAATATTTCCCCAAGAGGGAGACATAAGCAACCCATAAAAAAAGCTGTATATCTTTTCAGCTCTGTTTGTAAAAAACTCTATAGTATGGGCAATACAACTATAATAACTCCAGGATTCTTCAGTATTTTTATCTTTCTCCCCTCCAGTGTTTTTGCCTTGATTAGTACCACTATTGCCACTTATACCACCAGCAGTGTCCTGCGAAGGGCCATATATATTCCCTTCATTAACGTTTTTGCCGGGATAGCCCTCATTGCCTACTCTAACTTTATCTTTTTGATTCTCAGCAGCAGTTATAACGCCTTTAGGGCAATAAGCTCTATCCAAGTACCCCTTAAGCACTGCCTGATATAGTATATCTTTACCTACATTTTGGCCTAGATTATCCGCTTCTCTAGGGCAATAAGCTCTATCCAAATACCCCTTAAGCACTGCCTGATATAGTATATCTTTACCTACATTTTGGCCTAGATTATCCGCTTCTTTAGGGCAATAAGCTCTATCCAAGTGCCCCTTAAGCACTGCCTGATATAGTATATCTTCTTTCAGAGAGCTGTTTATGCCCTCCTGATCAATCACCAACGAACTTAATATAGAAATACCTGTTGGATTTTGTGTGCTATGCGCTCTTTGCTCATAATCTGAGCCATCTTCACCAAACCGCGAATAATCACCTGAATTACTTTTAGATTTAGAGCGAGCTCTTTGCTTATAATCTGAGCCATCTTCACCAGACCGTTTATCAGAATGAGCACCTAAATGACCTTCAGGTTCATTGGTAGGCCGCACGACCACACTAAGACCCGCATAAACATAAGAATCTACAGCCTTCACAGCTTGATCCAAAATTTTTGCGACAGCGTATTCAGATCCACCTGTAGCGCCTATAGCCTTCCGCGGCAATTTCGACAATAGCTGCAGCTCTAACACACTGGATTTATTAGCAATTTTATAATCCTTAATAAAAGCAGTTATTTCTATATCTTCAGCTTGTAATAACTTCATCTCATCAGGAATGCGCACTTTTACAGGCCGAGTGATAGAACGCTGCACAGGGTCTATTGTATAATAGGTATTATAATGAGATACGGATTTATATATATCAAACACTGGTAGGTCTATATACTCAAATCTTGAAATTGTGCGTCTATATCTCTCCATATATTCTATACTATAGAGCCACCCAACAGATATATCGTTCCGATTCCCAGCAACAGGTATACTATTTTTAGCACCCAGCAAAATACTCATAGCACTAATAACTAAAATTCATAATTTCAACAGATTAATATTTACAGATATGGCAGGAAGCACCCAAAGAAGAACTGCACAAAAAGTTATTACCTAGCAGCAGATCGCCTCCAAAAGTTCATACCTAATTAGACGCATGAGATAATCAGTATATCAGACACACATAGCCACCCACTCTAGTACATACAAATTCACAACCTTTTTACAGGACATGAGCAGAAATGCAGCACACAAATAGGTACATCCATAAGAACATATGCAACACGTTTTTCAGCAAAGAAAACCAAATTATTCAAAAGCTTATGGAAGAGACATCGCACAACAAACCGCCCACCACCTCTCCACCCATCTAAGCTACACAGTTATTTGGGATAACGGCACTTGGTGGTACAACTTACATCATAACCCACCAGCCTCATCCTTAGCTTGCAGGCCCACGATGAGACGATCTACCATCTAAGAATAATAAGACGACGAGGACGAAGTGCGAACTATCTATCAGAAGACTTCTAATACAGCTAACCACACACTAATTTAAGCACATGAACCAAACCTGCACTTCCATATAAAACGCAACCTGTAACACGTAGTCAAAAATAAGATATTGATTATAGTCACAGGCCACAGCTTGCTTTCAGCAGCAAGACTCAACAATCCATCTAAGGAGTGCAAGGGCCCAATAACAGGTGACACCATATGCTATACTCAAAAATAACAGACAGGTAAAGTTGCATAAGTATAGTAATATAATAAAATATTATCAAGATCTTTTTAAAAATAAAAAATACATACACGCACCCGCACATACCAATAACTTTGTAATAAAGCCTAACGCACTAAACTATATAGTTTTTGACATATTTTATAGTATAAGTGCGTCAAAATGGGTTGTTGTGATTAATCTTCGCCCCCATACAAGCAAAAATTGTAAAGTCCCGCACTATTAAAAACATACCACGGGCACGTATCCTCTTTACAGCATTGAGTTCATAAATAGTGAACTTATGCATACATAATACTGTAATAGCAGCAACTTAATCATATAATTGCATTTAAAGATTGAGGATTTTATGCTACACTGCGCTGCAAATATATGTTTTAATGTAATGAACATGTCTTATCAAAACGATGAGCTCCAGGCTATGCAAAATAGTATAAAAGGACTTTCAGAGTATCAGGATCTATCCAGCGCATCACAGCAGGCAATACTTGCGCGCGTTCCACAATTAACCTGGCCACAATTAAGGAACTTAGAGAAGGGGTTGATAGATTTTTCCTCAGTTCTCAAGCTTCTGAAACTTGGCGCTGAAGATCCTATTATTCGAGCCCTCTTGCAACAAAAAGACCAGAGCGATTGCACAGCACTACTAGCAAAGTGTAATAACCTAGTGCAATCTAGCGAATGGCAAGACTTACCTGCTGATCAGCAACAAAAGGCTATAGCTGCCGCATGTAATGATGGTATAGCCTTACAGAAGTTAAGCGATTTTAACGGTATTGTGGGCATTGTGCTATGTGGCGCGTTTCACGCAATTTCTTCAAAGAATGAACGAGAAAGTATACTAAAGGGGTTTTCAGTATATAGAGGTTTATCCCCTACATCAAAGGAGATTATAGGCGATAGGCTTCAGTGCATGAATAAGTGGCAATTTAATGATTCTAAGTATGCATTAACTAATGCCTCTAAGATTTTGCTGTTCTTCGGGCCTGGCTCTGGGCAAGAGCTGATAGTGGAGACGTTATTTAGTGGCAGCGATAAGGCATTTTATTCTATATTCTTAGGAAGGCTTAATGAATTAATCAAGCTACCTGGCTTCGATAGCATGTATGACAGTAAGAGGCTTGAAGCTGTGCATGCAGCAATAGATATGGATGAGCTTAGCTTTAATTACTTTATATACTCCATGAAGACACCACCATATTATAGTAGTGACCCATGCCATAACCTGCTATCACACAAAGGTGAGCATCCTGGTGGAAGATTATATCATGATTATAAACCATACCAAGGTGAGTATCCTGGCGGAAAGTTATATACTGACTTACCTCCACACCAAGGTGGGCATCCTGGCGGAAAGTTATATACTGACTTACCTCCACACAAAGGTGAGCATCCTGGTGAAAAATTATACCCTGATTTAACACCATATCATGATGGGCAGCAGGCCACACCGTCAGCACCACCAGCATATGACGATTCATCACCGCCGCCATACAAAGCATGTGGCACTACTGGCGCGCACCCAGAGCTGTGTGCCAACGACCACTTCTTCAACCCTGGCGAACAAGTTTACCTATAAAAAACGAATATCTATACACAAGCTAGTGGTTTTGCACTAGCTTGTGACAATATCCCTTTTTAGGATAGCACCACAACAAGCCTCCATTTCCCGTATTATATTCTGCGATAACACTTCAAGCTGAGCTTCATTAAATGTGCCCCTTTTATCCCTTAATGTAAGGTTCACCGTGATAGAGCACTTACCTTCTGGTATATCATGCCCCTTGAATATATCTATCAACCTTAACTCCTCTATATATCCTCCTGCAGCATCTAGCATTGCCGCCCTCACCCTCTCAAAAGGTATGCTTTCATCCATTACAAAGCAAAAGTCCCTATATACAGGCTGATATTCAAGCATTGTAAAATTATACCTGCTAGGATCGTTCTTATAAACCTTAAGCTCCTCTAAAAATATTTCTAAAGCTACTATAGGCTTTGTGCCGATCTTCAAATCTGCAATTAATTGTGGGTGTAGCTCACCACAATAACCTATTAATTTACCATGTAAGAATACACTTGCGGACCTTGTTGGGTGATAATATCCAGGCACAAGATCCCTAAAGAAAGATAGATCACACTCCGCTATACCAAATTCTTCTAAAAATGAGGCAAAATCCGCTTTAGCATCAAAAAAATCTAACTTTCGCTCATTATGAAATATACTCTTACATTCAGCTAAGTTTGCTCTAAGTGCAGCTAATGACTTCCTTTCGGATGATTTATGATATACTTTGCCTATCTCAAACATTGCACAATTACTTACAGAGCGCAAAATATTATAACAAACCATTTTTAAAATAGTGGCTATAATACTAGGCCTCATAAATGATAGCTCCTGAGTGATTGGGTTTTGCAGCTCTATTAATTTGCTTTCATCTGCAAACCATTTAGCATATGCCTTATCACAAAAAGACCAGCTTACCACCTCATTCAAGCCAACCTTAATAGCACTTTTCCTTAAATAATCGTCTAGATTGTTTTTTTGTACTGGAGTGATGTTCTCAAGCTGTATTTCATCAAGGCGGCTAAATCCATAAATTCTTAAAACCTCCTCTATTAAGTCCTCCTCTATGTTAATATCGAAATATCTATAGGATGGCACCTTGAATAGAGAACCATCAACACATATAAAACCTAAATTTTCCAATATTTCCTTATAGTTTGGAATATGATGGCCAGATATCCTTAGCAATGACTCAGATTTAAGTGGAATCAATTTATCTGCAAATTGAGTAGTATACGAAAAACCTGCAACAAGCAGGCCACCACATTTTTCTTTTAGCAAATTTACTAAAAATTCTTTAACTAACTGGGTATTTCCATAATCCACCCCTCTTACAAATCTAAAACTGGCATCTGTGCTAATTCCCAACATCTTCTCCGCTTTATTTATCTGCCTTTGGGAGAAAAGACCAAGCTCTACCATGATATTTTTCGTATTATTATCCACCATCGAGCTCTTACCACCAATTAGCCCTGCTATTGATAGTATCTTCTCTTCATCACTCACTACAGTAATACCAGCGCTCAGCTCATATTTTTTACCAGTAAGATCCTCAAATATTTCATTATCTTTAGATTTTCTTACATGAATTTTACCACAAATCTTATCTGCATCATAAATATGATTCGGCCTTCCATAACTTAGCATGGCGAAATTTGAAATATCTACAACGCCCCCCCTACTTTTAATACCAAGTAGCTGTACTGCATTTGATATCTCAGCACACTCATTACAACTTATCCCTTTGATCTTGATAAACTCTATGCCCAAGCACCCATCCTTATCCTCGATGGATGCGTCTAGAGTTGGTAATTCATCAACGTGTTCATTAATATGCTGTTCTTTGAATCTACCAAACCCAGCAGCGGCTAAATCCCTTGCTATACCAACTGCACTAGCAGCATCACCCCTATTAGGCGTGATTGCAAGATCGAAGATCACATCGTCTAGGCGAAGATATTCTGCTAATTGCACACCAAGCTGGGCATCTTGTGGTAATTCTAATATCCCATCGTGCTCACCACCTAAAGAAAGCTCATCTGAAGAGCATAGCATGCCATAACTTTTGACCCCCCTGATCTCGTTTTCTTTTATTATAAGACCGTTTTTAGGGATTTTAGCGCCTATATATGCAAGCGCAACCTTAATGCCAGCCCTTGCATTTGGCGCACCACAAACTATTTGATACTCATCCTTCCCATCAAATACCCTGCATAACCTTAGTTTATCTGCATTAGGGTGCCCTTGCGCTTCTTGAATGAGCGCAATGCGCACATCCTTATATAAATCGCTCTGATATACAACGCCTTCAACTTCAATTCCTATACTATTCAATGCACTTGTCAGCTGCTCTATATTGTCTCTATATTCTATATGGTTTTTTATTAGCGAAAGGCTTATCCTCATCTCAATAATTGAACAAAACGTGTTTGAAAAATACCTTTATGGGTATATAAAGCAAGCATTTTATGCTCATTTTTTATGGCAAGCGAATACGGAAAAAAAGTATGGTGGAACGGTGCGTTTATGAATCTTCAAGACGCAAAAATTAGTATAACAACGCATTCATTGCATTATGGTGGCGCCATTTTTGAAGGCATTAGAATATATAATTCAAAACCTTTTTTACTAAAAGAACATATAGATAGATTATTTATTTCGGCCGAAACTATGCATTATAAAATGCAGTATAGCAGAGAAGAAATATGTGAAGCAGTAATAGAATTAGCTAAAGAGTTTAAGGATGGTTATATAAGGCCGATTGTATGGCTTGGTGATGAGGATATGAGGATTATGGGCGGAGATGCAACATTGCATACAGCCATTGTAACATGTAAAATTTTAGAGAAGCCAGATCTAAATGATACCGCACTAAATCTCTCTGTCTCAAGATGGAAGCGAGCACCAGTGGGTTGTCTTCCTTATTCATCTAAGGCGGCGGGGCTTTATATGATGTATTCCTTGATAAAAAGAGAGGCGCACATTGCAGGATTCGATGATTCGATTATTCTTGATGAGCACGAAAATATAACAGAAGCAACAACATCAAACTTCTTTGCAATATCAAAAGGTGAACTCTTGACACCAAAAAAAGATGCTGTGCTCTCAGGCGTTACAAGGGGAAAGGTAATCGAATCGGTATTACAGCTAGGCATTAAAGTTAATGAGACTGATATAAAAATTGAGCAATTACGAAATTGTGATTTTGCATTCCTGACAGGAACTGCTATAGAGATAAAAAAAATCGCAAATATTATGGACAAAGAAATTATGTATAAGTTTAATCATGAAAATGAGACTTTTGATCTCATTAAACAACTGTACACCAAGCTTATACAAAATAACTAAACAATGCTTCTGATAAAAGTTCTAAGTGCGATTAGAAAAGCGCTTACAAACTCCTCAAATAGGGTGCTGGCTATTATTGAAGATGAGAGTACAGCACTTGAGCTTGCTGAATTCTTACCAATAATTTTTCCCAATATTAAATCCTTTTATTTTCCAGGCTGGGATGTTCCTGCTTATAGTGGGGTTTCACCAAGTATTGATATTATGCATCAAAGAATGCTTGTTCTTGCAGAACTAGATAAACATATTAAGCCAGCCATTATCGTCACCTCTCTCAAGGCATTACAACATAAAATACCATCAAAATTTGAATATATAAAACTTAAGCAAGGTGATAATATACAAATAACAGATTTATCAGATATATTAATCAGTTATGGTTATGAAAGATCAATAACAGCATTCAGTACTGGCAATTTTGCAATCAGGGGTGGTGTTTTTGATATTGTATATCAGGGAGGGGCCGTCAGACTAAATTTCTCTGGAACAAAATTGGAATCCATTAAGGTTTTAGACCCACTATCTCAGCTATCCACAAAAAAAGTGACAGAAATTGAGGTATTTCCCTTAAGTGAAGTGATACTTACTAGTAATGCTATAGAAATTTTCAAACAAAATTATTTAAGCAAATTTAAATCTCAATTAGAGGAGGTATATAAATCTGTTATATCTCAGGAGCACTTTCCGGGTATAGAGCACTTATTGCCATTTTTTTATGAAAAATTAGAATGCGTCTTGGAAAAAATAGGAGAGGCTAATTTTCTGCTTGAATATGATTTTAAGGATCGCATTCAAGCAAATTGCTCAGATATTGCAGAAAAATATCAAGAAACTTTAAAGCATCTTGACAGCCCATATAAGGAGGTGAGTATGGATTCTATGTATGTTCAGCAGGAAGAATTAATTTCTTTCCTGAAAAATGTCTCATATATAGAGGACGCTAATTGTACTTCTAATTATATAGTGCCACCTAAAGATACACTTAGTGACTACTTAGCCCAAATAGATAGCCATTATAATATCTTCATTACTTGTGATACGGAGGAAAAGCGCAAAATTATTAATAAAATACTTCAAAATACCGTTAAAAGAAATGTAGACGTCATTATAAATACGAGCCATAAGCATAGTTTTATCTATGAAGATAAGTATTTTATCTGCTCTACACATCTTTTTTCATTTAAAGATGCTAAAATAAAGAAGGTTAAAAGGAAAGTTGCAATGATTTCCCTAAAAGAGGGGCAGATTGTTGTACATAAACAGTATGGTGTAGGCAAATATCTAGGTCTAAAGGTTTTAAACCTCAATGGGATTATGAGGGATTATATAGAAATAGAATACAAGAACGATGATAGGCTATATGTCCCAGTTGAGAATTCAGAGCTAGTCTCTAGTTATAGCTCTGAACATGAAATAGGTGAAATGCATGTCAAGCTAGATAAATTAGGAGGTGCGCAGTGGCAAGAAAAGAAAAATAAAGTTAGAAAGAAAATTAAAATCGCAGCACAGCAATTACTTGAATCTGCCGCACTTCGAAAACAAAGCAAGGCCCAGGCATTAGAGATTTCATCTGATATATATTCAGATTTTTGCTCATATTTCCCATTTTTGGAAACAGAGGATCAATCAAATGCGATAGATGAGGTTTTAGAAGATATAAGGCAGCATGAACCGATGGATAGGTTGATATGCGCCGATGTTGGGTTTGGTAAAACTGAGATCGCGTTAAGAGCAGTATGCGCTGCAGTCCTTGGGCACCAAAGCGCTCAGGTTGCATTCATAGCGCCAACAACACTTTTATCAAGACAACATTATAAGACGCTTAGTGAAAGATTTGCAAATTTCCCTGTAAAAATAGGCCAAATCTCGAAATTTACTACAGCACAAGAGAAGAAGAAAATAAAAGAGAAGCTGAAAATTGGTGAGATTGATATAGTTGTTGGAACACATGCTCTACTTGCCTCAGATGTAAGTTTTAAAAATCTTGGTCTTGTTATTATTGATGAAGAACAGCATTTTGGTGTTATCCAAAAGGAAAAAATAAGAAATTTAACTAAAAACGCACATATATTAACACTTTCTGCAACACCAATACCAAGAACACTTCAGATGGGGCTACTTGGTATACGGTCTATGAGCTCCATAAGTACACCGCCACTTAGCAGAAAACCAGTAAATACATTCATAGTCTCTACGGACTCATTCGCTATCAAAGATGTTATTTTGATGGAAAAATCTAGAGGGGGAAAGATATTTTATGTAACACCAAGAACCGCGCACTTACCAACACTTTATGATAAATTATCCAAGTTATTGCCAGAGCTTAGGGTCAAAATTGCACATGGTAGTATGGCTGCAAGCGAATTAGACGAAATTATGAATCAGTTCTATGATGGAAAATTTGATATTTTATTAAGCACTAACATAGTGGAATCTGGCCTCGATATACCACTTGCTAATACAATTATAGTTGATAGCGCCCATATGTTTGGTCTGACTCAGTTGCATCAACTTAGAGGTAGGGTTGGTCGTGGAGCGTTTTCTTCTTATGCATATTTTGTTGTGCCAAACATCAATAAAATTAGCATAGAAGCTAGGGAGAGAATGTTTTCATTAAAAAGATTCAGTGGAATTGGAGGCGGCTTTGGAATAGCAATGGATGATTTATCGCACAGAGGTTATGGTAATCTTCTTGGCGCGGAACAATCTGGAAATATCAATGAAATAGGTACAGAGCTCTATCAAGAGATGTTGCAAGATGCCATAGCATCACTCAAAGTGAATGAGGATATTGATGAAAATGCAGAACAGGATTGGAGCCCAGCTATAAACATGGGTATTCAAATACATATACATGAATCATATATAGAGGACACAGAGCTAAGGTTATCTGTATATAGAGAGATAGCCTCCATAAAAAACAGTGAACAAGCAACACTTCTACTTGAAAGCCTACATGATAGGTTTGGCACAATACCAGATGAAATCTATACATTGTTCGCAGTTGTAGAGATAAAACAGCTAGCAAAGGAGGTAGGAATAGAGAGGTTAGACGCTGGAAATAACGCAATAGTATTATATATGCACAGCTCATTGAGCGCTAACGCAATGCTCTTAGTGAATTTTATTGAACGGCACCTCAATTTCAAATTAAAACCTGAAGGTAAAATAATTTTTAGTTATCAACATGGTAATAAAATAGAAGCTGCTATGTTTGCATTAAAGACGTTAAGAAACTATATTAGCAACCAACTAGTACATGCTATTAATAGTGTAATATAGCATGTATGATAATATGTAACTACGAAAATAAAAATAGGCTTGTGCTCTTGATATACAATATAAAAAATTATATACAATGAATTATCGTAAAATCATGATTCGGGGATAGATGTGCGCTTTTCTAAAACGTTTTTTTGCTTTTCGTAGAGCTCTACTAGTGGTGTTTGCATCATGCCTATTGTTTGGACTCTCCTTTTTGATTAAAGAATCACACCAAGATGTGATAGTTTTGCAATATGCAGAACATCCAGCACTTGATCAGGTTAAAAAAGGTATAAGTGACTATATGAATGAATGCTGCTCTGGCTATTCCATAACATATGAAAATGCACAAGCGGACCCAACACTTGCTTCGCAGCTTGCACAGAAGATTTACGCTAAAAATCCAAGACTCGTAGTGGCAATAGGTACATTAGCTGCTCAGGCTTTTTTGAAAAAGGAA
Organism: Candidatus Cyrtobacter zanobii; assembly: GCF_021811845.1. Classification (GTDB taxonomy): domain Bacteria; phylum Pseudomonadota; class Alphaproteobacteria; order Rickettsiales; family Midichloriaceae; genus Cyrtobacter; species Cyrtobacter zanobii. Next base: position 31,216 of record NZ_JAJBJB010000002.1, read on the forward strand.
AAAATGAACGTGATTTTTAGCTCTGTGACAGATCCTGTGGCCGCAGGGCTTGCGCTTAGCTTTGAAGAGCCTGGTTTACACTTTACTGGAGTTTCAAATTTTCCAGATATTGAGCAAGAGCTTTCAATGATAGAATTAGTGATACCGAACCTTAAAAAAATAGGGATCCTCTATAATGCCGGTGAGATTAATTCATATTCAATTACAACAAGGCTGAGGGATATTGCATCTCAAAGGTGGTTAAGTGTGGTTGAAGCTACTGCAAATTCTACAAAAGATATGATAAGTGCAGTCAAAAGCCTTGCTGGTAAAGTGGATGTGATTTACATCACGAATGATAACACTGCACTCTCTGCATTACAAGGGATAACAAAGGCAGCTAATGAGCTTGGGATTCCAGTATTTTGCTCTGATATTGATACTATAGGTATGGGAGTGATAGCTGCGTTTGGCCCGGATCAGTATGGAATTGGCGTGCAGACTGCAAAAATGCTAGAAAAGTTTTTGAATTCTGACTGTATAAGCTGCGAAATTCCTAAAACGCCTATTCAAATTGCTGGGTCTTTTCAGTTAAAAATTGATCAGAGAATTGCTAAGAAGCTTGGTATAGAAATCAGGCCCGAGGCTTTGTCTGCTGCTAATGAGGTTATAGAATAAATGATCGGAATACTGAGCATATATAATGCACTTGAGCTTGGAAGTATATATGGAATAGCTGCTATCGGTGTGTATCTTACATTTAGAATAGTAGATTTTCCAGATCTCACTGTAAATAGTAGCTTTACATCTGGCGCTGCTGTTATGGCGGTTATGCTCTCTCACTCTTATAATTTTTATCTATCTATAATTGTTGCTGGCCTAGTTGGCGCTGCTTCTGGTGTTATAACCGCTATACTAAATACAAGGCTTAACATACAAAGCTTGCTGGCTGGCATCGTTTCCATGATAGGCTTATATTCCATTAACATGCGTATAATGGGTAAATCAAATATCGTTATAAGCTCCCATGAAGTATCGCATTATCTGTATAACTTCACGCCATATATTATTGCTCTCTTGGTGTGCTATCTTCTTTATATGTTCTTTATTTCAGAAATAGGGCTTGGTGTTAGAGCGTCTGGTAGAAACAAGGTAATGGCAGAGACATATGGCGTGAGTTATAATTCTACAGTGATTACAACTCTTGCTATTAGCAACGCATTGGTTGCTATTTCAGGGGCATTATTCTGCCAATTACAGGGGTTTGCAGATATAGGTATGGGCAATGGTTTAATAATAATTGGCCTTGCTAGTGTTATAATTGGAGAACGTTTGTATAGTGGACGCAACATGTTTATTTCTTTTTTATTTTGTATAGTGGGGTCGTTTTTATATGAGATAATCATATCTTCTGCACTTTCATTCTCTGGTTCTGTAATCAGATCTTCTGATATTTACCTCGTCACTTCTATAATCGTTACATTGGTGATGACAACTGGCAAAAAAAATAGGTGCTAACTATGCTCGCGCTCAATACTATAATCGTTACATTGGTGATGACAACTGGCAAAAAAAATAGGTGCTAACTATGCTCGCGCTCAATAATATTTCGGTAAAGTATGGACCAGACTGCAGCGTGCTCAATAATGTTAATTTAAGACTTATGAGTGGAGAGTTTTCTGCATTAGTAGGCAGTAATGGTTCTGGTAAATCCACGCTAGTTAAAGCAATCTCTGGTGAGATCCATGTTGATTCTGGATCAATTTTTTTGGATAATATTGATATCACCGATCAACCGAGCTTGAAAAGATCACGTTTTATCGCAAGGGTACTGCAAAACACGCACATTGGTACAGTTCCTTTCTTCTCTATTAAAGAAAACATGATTCTAGCCAGCAAGAGAGGCGGTGATAGAGGCCTTAAAAAGGCATCAATAGAAAATGATCTTCTAAGGGAAAAATTGTCAGAACTTGGCATGGGGTTAGAAAAGATGGATGATAGACTTGTCTCTTCGCTATCAGGTGGCCAAAGACAAGCATTAAGTATTCTAATGGCTACCCTAATCCCGGCAAAGTTATTACTATTAGATGAACATACGGCAGCGCTGGACCCAAAAGCTGCAAAATCAGTCATGGAATTCACACAAAATATTGTGAGAAACCACGGGATCACAACACTCATGATAACCCATAATATGGAAGATATTAAAATATGTGATTCTGTATATTCTATAGAGAATGGTCAAGTGATTAAGCTACAGTAACACAGTTCTTAAAGTAGCTATGGAGCAGCGACATAAAACTATCTTGCCTATATTACAGGCGATTATTCATAGCTATACAGTGTGGCTTTGGTGTAACCAGGGCATGAGACAGTTTGTAAGGCATAAATAGAGATAATTGGCATAAATTACCTTCTATTTATTCTCAACCTCATTTACCTCTGCTATATAAGATAAATAGCTATGCAGCTATAATCTTTAGCAATACAGTGTAAAATTTTATGAATTTAGATAGAGCAGGATTCTTATTATTGTTTATAGATCCTTACCTAGATTATGATAGACATATATTAATATATAACTAACATCTTATGTAATAATTTGATTTTCAATTATTTTAAATATGAAATCATCTAATTCTAGCGAGCAACTTAACGACGTATGGCAAGGTGATTTTGAGGATCTTAACCTACTAGCAAATAATAATGCCTCAAATCGGCAGTATTTATACAGCCAACTAGATGTTAGCAACATATTAACACGAGTTAGGATGAGTTTACTAAACTCACCGAAGGGTACTTTAAACAGAGGTGAGGAATTTATGCCAAATACAGATGGCATATTCATTACTTCTCCACAAGCTATAGAATATAGAGGCAGAGAGGCTGCACTTAATACACTGTTGTATATAGGAGAGGATATGAAGAGATTTGCTAATAAATTTGATAAAGGAGTAGAGCTAGGGCTAGTTGCTATACCACTATTGTCTAATGGGCATTGGAGGGTTATAATGATAGAAGTTGATCATGATAAAAAGAATTTTCATGTGCATTTCCATGACCCATTGGGAACATTTAATCAAGATTTAAAAAATTATGTGATTGAAACGCTAAAAGTGTCATTGGCGGATTATTCTTCAAAATTTCTTGGAAAAAATGTGTTATCGGATGGCGATATCACACAGAGTGAAACTAAAGTTATCCAGCAAAATAATGGATGGGATTGTGGAACTATAAGTGTTCAAAACCTAGCTGATTATGTAAAAGGCTTTAAAAATGGTAGGGATATTGCTTTAACAGATTTCATAATAGGCAGTGCAGAGAGCAATGCACAACTGTTGGATAACTTAAGACTTGAACAAATCAAGAACCTGTACTTCATGCAAAATGATAAAGCTATGCCACAGAGCGATATTAATTCAATCAAAAGTGCATGGGCTAAACAACAGGCCCCAGAATATACAAAGGCGCATACAGAAAATTCTACGCAGCATGCGCAGCAGACCAATATAAGCGAAGAACATTCTCTAGCCAAAAGCCTTATCAGCACAATTTTTGATATTATATCAAGAGTGAATAAACTGCTCTTTGAACATTTTGGAAAACAGCATGCAGATTTACAAGATAATCACCAACCACATATTGAGAAGCTGAATAATAAGAAAGAAGAAAAAGTTGCAGAGGGTGGCAAACCATCTAGCTTTGTAGAAAAAATAGAATCTGGCAAGATAGATAAAGGTATGGGGAGAGGAAAGGTATAGGGTGAGACTAATAAATCAATGCTGTAGCCAAACAGCCTACACTCGAAATCTGTAACCACTTGAATATAGTTAACTTAGAACCAGTCACGTAAAAGATGAAATATTGAAAGGGATGTGGTATTAGAGCATCAAAAAAAGGAGAAGAATGTCAAACAAATACAGCAGCGACACTAGTGATAAAGAGTGGGATTTAATAGAAA
>NZ_JAJBJB010000250.1 GCF_021811845.1 Candidatus Cyrtobacter zanobii
GAGTAATACCTCCAGCTTCTCCTCTTTGGACGTTAGTTTTTCTGATTTTATCAAGAAGTAGAGTTTTACCAGTATCGACATGGCCAAGCACTCAAATAATTGGACAACGAAGGTCTGGGTCATCATCTTCTTCGACAACCTTCTTCTTTTGCTTCTTATTTTTATTTGATTTTGATGCATTTTCTCCTCTTTCAAAAATAGAAACGGGTTCTGCTTTACTATTTTTATTTGTTGAGGCTTTTTGCGAAGCAGATTTATTTGAATTTGATGGTTTTTCAACTTTTTCTTCTTCACCATCTTGCTTTGTTTCTAAGGAATTAATATTATCAGTCACTTTTGATTCATTAACAGTATCTTTGGTTTCATTATTATCAAGAAAATCTTCCCAGTTATCAACACCTAAATTATTATCCGCATTATCTTCTGTAACTTTAGACTTGATAACATCTTCTTGACCTGGCTTAACATTGAAATCGTTTTCTGGAGTTTGTTTCAACTTTGTTGAAGTTTGAACTTGTGTAATAGTTTCAGCTTTTTCTATTGGTTCATCATTGTGTTCTTTATTTTCATTAGATTCTTCTTTAGCTTCTTCTTTTATCTCTTCCTTAACATCCTGCTTCAAGTCTTCATCTCCTTCTTTATTAGCATTATTATTC
>NZ_JAJBJB010000251.1 GCF_021811845.1 Candidatus Cyrtobacter zanobii
CATATATTCACCGTTAATTATAGCTCTATCATACTCTGAATTATAATTTTCAAAGCTTAAATTTCTATCTCCAAACCATTTACTTGGCTTAGATGTGAGAAGCACATCATCTAATGACTGAACTAAATCTTTTAGAGTTTGCTTTGAAAATTTATTAGACCTCCATGCTTGATTCTCACTTTTAAAAATACAAAAATAGCCCTCATAAAGCTCATCTATGGCAGCTTTAATACGCTTCGTTATTGCCTTAAAATCTCCTTCAATTTTTGTTTTAGCTTTATCCAAAAAATCTTGATGTGATTTTTCTAAGGCCGTTGTGTTACCTGTAAGATATACTGCGTACTGCGAAAGCTGGGATACCATATTCCTAGCATCGCTTGGCAGTTGCAGCTCGCCACCTTTTCCTTGTAAAAATTGCAGCTGCTCTTCATTTTCGGCATCCAGCTGCTTGATAAGCATATCAATATCTTCTTTGCCATCTATGGTTTTCCTTGCGCTTTCCTCAAGCTCTGTAAAATTCTTAAATCCAGCATCTCCAATTATTCTATCCAGCCTTGCATCCAAGACTTTTATAAAATTTATATATACCTTTTTAGTGGCTTTTTGCTTTACCTCTATGTTAATAAAATGCTGTTTTTGCTTAATTATTC
>NZ_JAJBJB010000003.1 GCF_021811845.1 Candidatus Cyrtobacter zanobii
TTGGTAACTTTAGAAGATTATCTAAAGATTACGAAATCACCACTTCTTCGGCTAAGGCTTTTATAGAATTGGCATTTACAAAAATTATGATGAAAAATTTCTCAAAAAGTTTTACGTGACTGGTTCTTACTTTTAATTCATCATTAATTCTATCCCGCGCGCCATCTAATCTCCACTTCTTGTAGTACACACACTGCCATTCTGGATACCCTTATGTTTCTAACAAACATATCATAATATCTATCTTTGGTTTGCTACTAAGATCATAATTTCAAATCTGTACTTTTAAGAGTATTTGTATATTTTCTAAATTGTATGCTGATTGCGTGTTTCTTCGCACGGCATCTATTATTATTTATATAGTGGGTTTATGTATCTTGTTAGGGAGGCAATACGGGATGGGATCGCAGAAGAAATGAGGCTAGACAAAAATGTGTTAATTCTAGGAGAGGAGGTTGCCAAATACCAAGGTGCCTATAAGGTAACGCAAGGGCTTTTGGATGAGTTTGGTGATAAGAGAGTGATAGATACACCGATATCTGAGCATGGATTTGCAGGGCTTGCAGTTGGGGCTGCACTTGCAGGCTTAAGAGTTATAGTTGAGTTCATGACATTCAATTTCGCGCTCCAGGCCATGGACCAAATAGTGAATTCCGCTGCAAAAACTTGTTATATGTCTGGAGGGCAGCTTAATTGTCCAATAGTATTTAGGGGGCCAAATGGTGCAGCATCTAGAGTAGCAGCACAGCACTCACAATGCTTTGCCAGTTGGTTCTCTCACATACCTGGATTAAAGGTTTTTGCACCATATTATGCACATGATCATAAATCTATGATTAAAAAGGCCATACTTGATCCGAACCCTGTTATATTCTTAGAGAATGAGATTTTATACGGTAAATCACATGAAGATCCAAATTATGATAATAATGAAGGTGCTATGGTTGTGCGGCATGGAACAGACATAACAATTATCTCCTTCTCACTACAGGTGGAAAATGCACTGCTTGCTGCTGAACTGTTACAAAAAGAGAATATAAGTGCAGAGGTTATAGACTTAAGGATTATCAGACCACTTGATATAGACACGATCATTACATCTGTGCAAAAAACTAACAGAGTTATTGTTCTTGAAGAAGGATGGAGTTTTTGTGGACTAGCATCAGAGATTTGTATGCAAATTTCTGAGAAGGCATTTGATTACCTAGACGCACCACCACAAAGAGTTACAGGAAAGGATATACCATTACCGTATGCAGCAAATTTAGAAAAGGCTTGCTTGCCTCAAGTTGAAGATGTAGTATCCGCAATAAGGAGCGTTTTGTGATTGGATGATTTGCACAATTTTAGGGTGCGGCGGTTCCGCTGGAGTTCCTATAATTGGGTGTCATTGCGTAGTTTGCAAGTCAACTCATGAGAGGAACAAGAGAACCAGGGCGTCTATATTGATAGAGACTGACAGTACAAGTGTGCTGGTTGATACCTCGCCAGACCTCAGGCAGCAGGCGCTGTTGCGTAACTTGACTTCATTAGATGCCGTACTAATCACGCATTGTCACGCTGACCATGTAGGCGGTGTACATGATCTTAAAATGTTTACTCATGCTAAGTCGCTGCCTGTGTATGCACCGATTGAATCAATGGTTTATCTAAAATCCACAGCGTCTTATTTATTTAAGCAAGAAAATAAGTGGTATCCTACGTGTCTCACGCTTCATGAACTGCAAGATGAACTTCGCATCAATGAGTTAATTATTACATCTTTTATGCAACAGCACGACAGTGTAGTATCATATGGTTTTAGATTTGGAGATCTTGCATATTCCACGGATGTTAATAAGTTAAACTCACACGCATTTAAGGTATTGCGGGGTGTTAGGGTATGGATAGTAGATTGTCTGAGATACCATTGGTCACCCAGTCATTCAATTTTTGAAAAAACACTAGAATGGATATATAGGGTAAAGCCAGAAAGAGCTATACTGACACATATGTCTCATGAGATAGACTATAATGAAATCATCAAGCTATTACCGCATGGCGTTGAGGCTGCATATGACGGCATGAAAATACAAATTTGACACAAGCTAGCAGTGCCTACTGAACATCCTCTAATTTAGAATCCATTATACATTGCTTTATTCTTAGCTCTATCTCTTTAAAATCAAAAATATTATCCACAACTTGGCCGTTTATAAACATCATAGGCGTTCTATCTATTTGTAGCTCATTGTTTGTTTTATACATTGCATCTATGATTTTTCTCTCAAGCTCTTCATTTTTTAGGCAAGTTAATAAATCATCCTCGTTGATTCCAGCAAGTTTCGCTACGTTTAGCATTCTTTTTTCATAATCAGAAAAGAATGCCCATATAGATTGGGATGTTAAAAGCGCTTTAACAAAATCAAAATACTTATCTGCTTTGCAATATGTTAGCATTGCAGCTTTCAATGAAGGAAGATTTGTAGGGAACTGTCTACTCACATATAGTACTATACCTTTATCAATATATTTTTCTTTCAGCTTTTCAAATATTGCATCCTTCCCAGAATGGATTTCAGCACAATGCGGACATGTTAATGAAAAATATTCAACGATTATAATTTTTGCATCTCTATTACCCATACAATAATCATCTTCGGCAATATCCATAACACCAGTATTACCTATATTCGGTAATAAGATACATAATAAAAGCACTAACCCCTTAATAAATCTTATCTGCATTATGATCCAAGCTTACTAATATTAACAAGAAATATAGTTCAATAAACTCTTTCATCAATAAGAAGTTTTTACAAAAAATAAAATAACAACACATAACAAAGATTGACTTATGGAGGGGAATATACTCATATATTACTAATATGGGCCGTATTGGTCCTTATAGCTTATTGTGAACTGTTAAATTATCTGAATGAGTATACTGAGCATTGTATGCACTGATGCGGTGGTTCCCAACAATGCAGTGATTCGTGGTGACCAAACTGATCATAAAATTGATGCTGATTTCGCTTCATTGATGGCAAGTACTATAGAAGAAAATGCAATGGATGCTGAAGGTGATGCGTGTAATGCACAGAATGCTGAAAGCGATGTGTGTAATGCACAGAATGCTAAAATGCCTCAACAAATGCCAAGCTTTAAGATCTCTGAGTTAGGGATGAATATAATGAGCGTTATGGGCAAACATGATATGTATGGCGCATGCAGCGAACAGGTTCGTGATCAGCAAAGTTGGTATACGCAATACGATAACGCCTGTAACCCCTTCCTTTATTTAGTGGAAGGGTATTATATCCGAGATTCGGTAGATAATTGTAAGGCACCAAAACAAGAGCAACTCTACGATATTACATCTGACAATAGCAGTGCTTGTCAGTACTATTGTCATGAAGCCAGTGAACAGAATTTTATATTTTCAACATCTAGTATCAACGGTATAAAGATTGAGTGCCGACAAGGGGATCAATGGCCCGTAAAACAAGATCTAGGTAGCGAATGTGAGGCGCCGAAGTGGCATGATCCTGAAGAAAATGCTGGGGTCGTGCATGGTAGCATAGGCGCCATACCAACAAGTACTCAATTTGTAGAAGAGTGTTTAGGCCCTGATTCAGTAGTGTTTCAGAAAATCAACGTATTGCTATCTATTTCAGGGTCCAAGAACACAAAATTTAGGTTGCAGCATGAATCATTAGGAGAGATTGCTGTTGAGGTTTCTAGCGATATTAGTAATAACATAGACTTAAAAATCATTGTTCCTAATGTTCATGATATCAAAAGCTTAGAGAATCAAAAACCAAATATGGCTGACATGCTAAAGGAGCTAGGGTTTCAGGAGGTAAATATAGAGTTTACGAATAGTGGCTCGAATCATCACCAAGATAGCCAAAGAGACGGTTATCAATGGAGGTCATATGAAATAGAGTTTAAAGATGTAGATGAAGTAATCAGTGGCTGTCATTCTATTTCGTACAAAGGGTATAGTATATCTCCTGTTGCTGTTTTACTTGATATATTAGTCTAGATATTATGGTTGCAAATGTTAATAATAAATCACAATATTCCTCTAATAATATGGGTATTGGCGGGCTTGGTAATAATGCAGATGTCATAGAGAAAATGACAGAGTTCAATGAAGGGCTCTTGAAGCTTATGGTTGCGGAAGCAAAAAATGTTAATGTATTGGACGGGCAAAACAGCAATAATAGTAAAAATATTTATGAATCCATAATGCTGTTTATGAAGATGAGCCAGGATATCCAGATGGGAAAGCTTATGCATGGTATGTCTGAGGCGAATAGTTTTGCAGGTGTTGTGGGGTTACTTGGTAAGCCAGTTGCTATTAAAGAAAATAAATTGAATTTTTATAACGGTAAGGCGCTGATAAAGTTGGATGGCGCCATTGCTGGTAATGAGAAGGTGATAATTTTTGATAATGCTGGAAATATTCTACATGAAGAAAATTGCAAATTCGACAATGGCTTTATCGTGATTACAGATGATGCATTCAAATCGCATGCTAATGGTGAGCTTAATTTTGTGATCAGGTCTGGTGAGACAGATCTGACAGAAAACTCGCACTCCTATGTACAGGCAGATTTTATAGAATATAAGCAGGACCCAAATTCAAAAAAGAAGACATATTATATAGTGGCGGGCGGCAAGCATGTTGAAGTTTCATCGATTGATAGCGTGATGAACCCCGGTTTTTTTGATGCTAGTAGAGCTAAAAAGGCAAAACAAACGTACGAGTACCAAAATTCCTAATGCTTTATGATGCTATATTAAGTCAAGCTGGCAAATCGCATGGCTGGTTACGAGGGCAAATGTATTATTATTTCACAATGTATAATTTGTATCATGATAAAATATTGAGATACTAGAGGTAGATGAGTTATGCACTTATGTAAAATATGTTATTTTAGTAACTGTTTACAACATTAATAATGTTTAGTGCTAGACTCTAAACAGCATTTAACTGTTTTAATATACCGATTAATGTGCTATCATCTGCAGCTCTGACTCCGTTTAGACGTTGATTCTATACATTGTTGATTTATGAATATGAGCGAAACAGCTAAATCTACCTTTAAAGTTGGTGATTGTGTCATATATCCATCACATGGTTTGGGGAAAATTACTGCTGAGGAGATTCAGACAGTAGCTGGTTCTGAGGTTAGGTTATATGTTATTTCCTTTGAGAAGGACAAGATGATTTTGCGTGTGCCAAAATCTAGAGCGGCAAAGGCTGGTTTGCGGCATCTTACATCTAGCATTAACTTTTCTAAAGCAATGGACGTGCTAAGGCAGAAGGCTAAGATTTCAAGGGGTATGTGGAGCAAAAGGGCTCAGGAGTATGAGGCTAAGATAAACTCTGGGGATGTGGTGAAAATAGCTGAGGTGTTGCGGGATTTGCACAAAGGTTCTGGTGATGTTGAAAGATCCTACAGTGAGAGGGTGATATATGAATCTGCATTAGAAAGGATCTCGCATGAATATTCTATCTCGCTTGAAATTAGTAAGTGTGATGCTGCCAAGAGGTTAATAGAGATTCTGGATTTTAGGGCCTGATTGGGCTTATTGTCTCTATCTAATTTTCATTTTGATAGTGGTTATGGTGCGCTGTTGCTCATCGAGGGGAGCTGGTGTTGTTCTAACTCATTACAGAGTATCTAAGTATTGCCACACAGCGATGGCAGAAATGTACTTGATTGAATTTATTAACCTATTGATCAGGAATTATTTAGCCAGGTTTAATAAGCTATAGTACGTCAGCACAACTTGCCACCCCCTTATTCTTTTCTTTGATAATGGTATGCCGAGCTTTGATTTCTATCTATAGCTAAGGCGCTATAAAAGCGACGTGCTGTCAACTTCGCGAATTTTATCAATAGGTTAATTCAGTTAAATTTGATAAAGTTACTTTTTGTGTACTCATTTTATATTGCTTTAGATATATAATAAGCAATGCTAAAAAATGTCTCAACCTATTTTGCTTAAACTATATATTATTGAAAACTGTACTGCCACATTGTAGCTAGTTATTTGCAATCTTGATATGCAAGTGTAACATGAATGGAGATAATTTGGTAAAATGATGCTGAATATGCTGAATAAATCCCAAAAGGTAAATTATGAATACGAAATGTAAAAAATGCAGTAGTGATAGTCAGGCATATTTTGAGGATATTGGCAACTTTATAAAAGAACAAAATAACTTTATATCTATCTTTGGCTAACACTCCCAGATATTTAATAACAACCGTACACTCTTTTCGGTGATCTGGATATACAACCAGGTACTTCACGGTGGTGCAAGGAAGGCAACACAATAAAATTAGAGGCTCAAAAAAGCTAAGGGGGGCTTTTCTGTTGCCCGGAAAGCCCCAAAACCGCGCAGCAACCGGTATTAAGCAGCAAGGGCAACAGGGCTCCTTACTTCATTATCGTTTGCAACGTTAGAAAATGCTGTTTTTGCATTTATCATTGCGACCATTTAAGGGAGTCACCCCTGATGAAACTACTCCTTTCAATGCATGTCGAAGCTAATTCACCCCCGCAAGGTGGAGGTGTCGGGCTCTGCCCCCGAGTCCATAACATCTATTACAAATAGACTTTATCACCATAGCGTAAAACCGCGCACCTATGATACAATAATAGGCTTGATAGTTCAACAGCACTGCATATAGATGGAAAAAAATATTTTACGAAAAAAATTATTATATAGGAGCATAAAAAGAGGTTGTAAGGAGCTTGATGAGGTGATTGGTAATTTTGCAAAGCATAATATAGAGAATTTTACATATTCAGAACTAATAGAATATGAAAAAGTGCTAGATATTGCAGATCACGAGTTATATCAGATCATTACAAAACAATCGGTGAGTGCAAATCCAATACTCATGAAGCTTATCAATTTTTACAATGGCATTAGCGCAAGAAAACCGTGATTAACAACTCAAGACCTGGCGGGAGGTTGGCCAGCAGCACTTTGGCGCGCTTGCGCAACCCCTTCTTTCCATTGCTTAAGGTCATCAACAGCCTTATGTCCAGTTAATGTTTTTGGATCGATCGTTGACTCTTCACTTGTTCTAGCACTTGCCTTGACTGCCTGCGCTATATTATAATTTATCTCATTAAATGCCTCATCATTAATAGTGCCAGACCTCATATATTCAACAAACTCTGCCACTATCCTCAACAATATTGTACATGTACTTGCAAGCAACTTAATAGCCTGCCTCTTCAAAGGCATATCTTGTATTTCCTGTTTGCGTAGATGATCTTGTATCTCATGAAGATTTTTATGTAGTTTCTGTGCAGCCTCATTCATTTCTTGCGCGAGTCTTGCCATCTCGGTTTGATGAGTAGTCTCGGCCTGAGGAGCATTAGGCAACTTAGCCCGTTCTTGGCTTTTTTCATGAAGGATATGCCATTGCTCTTCAAGCTGCTTAAACAGAGCAGCAATTTTATTCTGCTCCTCTATTTGTTTATCGTTAGACTGCGCAAATTCCTCTTTTCCCCTAAAAGGATTTTTAAATGTTGTATTAAAGACAGAGCGTGCCAATCTTGCTATATTATAGCATGGCTCGCTCACGACAGATTGAACAAAGGTTTTTGGTGTTTTTATGTCTAAAAGGGATTTGCCATAGGTATCTAAAGTGGTTTGTAATTCACTGAGCTTTTGCTTCAGCTCTAATTCGGCTGCAATTGGTCTTGCTGCATTAGATGCGCTATTTATAGCATTTTTTATCGTTTCTATATCAATGTCTCTGCTTTCTATCTTTTGCGCGGCTTGAGTCAGTGCATCGCAAACTTGTTTTAGGTGAGTTTTGTCAATATGCTGAAGACCTGTACATAGTGCTTCTAAAAGCTTGTGTAGCTCCTCATATTCGTTTTTTATGTTTGTACGTTTTGTTTTTAAGTCTTGTGTTCCTGGTATACCTCGGCTTGTTGCTTTGTCTAATGCCGCATCGCTTAGCTTGTTATGTAATTTTGCATAGAATTTTCGAAGTTCTTGATGTAAGTCATATTTTTTACCTGTGATTACGCTCAGCGCCGAACTTGCAGCGCTAGAAGCATAACCAGTCTTTTGCTGCTGGTGAACAAAAGCTGGTGTTTGCCCATTTATTACATATTGATTAAAGGTATCGATAGGTTGGCTACTTGCTGCTTGAGTCTTTTGTGGTGTGCTGGGTTTCATGAGGGGTTAACTCTAAATACATCATACAGCCCAGGGTAATAGACTGGCAGCAAGATCTCAAATTTTATTATATGATTTAACTATTTATAGCAGTATGTAACAGTGAACTAATGCGCACTAAACCTAATATAGGTTATGTTACCTATACTGAGTTATCTATTCTAGAGCAGAAACCAGCTCAATCCCCTTACTGCCTAATTGCTCCATCCATTTTTCAAGCCGCTGTAATATATTATGCTTAGAATCACACATAATCACCGCCATGCCCCTGGAATTTGAGACAAGCTCTGCGTATCCGAATGCCTGATTTATTTCGTGATCAGTGGCATCCCTGTCTACCACAATATCCACCTTTAATAAGTCAATTGCACTTAAGCTCAATTGTTCGTAGTATTTTTCAAGAAAATGAATATCATGTGGGTCGTGGTAAACTACTAGCGCTCTCCTATTTAATTCATCGAGCTTAATTTCTAGCCATTTTAAAAACCATATTGTGTCGTCGCTCGAGAGCGTTAAAACTTGGTCAGTATTTAAATATATTCCTTCAGAAAATGACATTTTATCCACTATCCACTCCATCCTAGAATTGTTTTCTATATTTGGAATATTATCTAAAAGGCAGTAAGGGCCTAGGTCATCTAGCGGATAATTTGCAGGTTGCATTGGCATGAGTATAAGGGAACTCCAACCGTCACTTTGTAATGTAGAGGTGAGGCCAGTTAGGCTATAAGTATAAGGTGAAAATCCCAAAATGACCTTTTTGCTGAATTTTTCCTTTATGTATTTTATGTTTTCTTCTACATGACCAAGATTTGAAACTATAACGGCAATTTTGTGCTTGCCGTCCTTTTTGCCTTTTTGAGTAGTACCGTGGGTTGGTTTTTTACTGTCCTCTTCCTTAAATACAAAGAATGATACAAAAAGCAGAGAGATAAATGCAGCGATAATGTAGTATTTGATTCTACTCATAGACAAAACCCTTATTTGATTTCTTCTGTAATGTTGGATTGCTCTGGCCTAAGATCTATATTGGCCACATAATAAAAGCCCAAACCAAAGGCAATTACAGATAAAATTAATATAAAAACAGTGAATCTAGACATATAACCATTCTTCAAGTATAGAATTACTGTTATCTTAAATATCTTGCTCTTGCAATATTTGTATTGCATTTGTCAGCATGGCGAGTTTATTTTATCGTTTTGATAAAATTTTGCTTATCTCAGATGAAGCTGCTAATCGTTGAATCGCCATCTAAAATGAAAACCATAAGCAAATACCTAGGGGCGGGATATAGGGTTATATCTTCGTATGGTCATATTAGGGCGATCCCATCCAAGCAAGGTGCCGTTGATGTTGAGCATAACTTTAAACCTGAATATTCAGTTGTGCATGGTGCGCAGAAAAGGGTTGATAATATCATTGATGAAGCAAAGAAAAGCAAGGATGTTTATCTTGCAACAGATCCAGATAGGGAAGGAGAGGCTATATCATGGCATATAGCGCAAATACTCAAGGAAGAGAGAGTGGCGTGCAATATTAGTAGGGTTGTATTTTATGAAGTAACAAAACCTGCTGTACTGCGTGCAGTAAATGAGCCTAAAAGCATTAATGAAAATCTTGTAAAAGCCCAACAAACTCGCCAAATTTTGGACTATTTAGTTGGTTTTACAATCTCACCAGTGCTTTGGAGGAAGTTAAAGGGAAGTCGGTCTGCAGGGAGAGTGCAATCTGTTGCACTGCGCATGATATGTGATAGGGAGGAAGAGATAGAGGCGTTTGTATCGCAAGAGTATTGGAGTATATCGGGCTCTTTTATACCAAAACTCATGGCGGTTTTAGTGATGTATAAAGGGGAAAAATTAGAAAAACTAACCATCAAAAATAGCCAGCGTGCTCAAGAAATAACAGATCATCTATCCCATTTGGCATATTATGTGAGTGATATTAAGAAAAAGGAAATTTCTAAAAGCCCACCACCTCCATTCTATACATCAACTCTAATACAGCAAGCCTCTACTAAATTAGGCTTTTCTGCAAAAAAAACCATGCTAATCGCACAAAAATTATATGAGGGGGTAAAAACTGGCTCAGATACATCAGGCCTTATCACGTACATGAGGACAGATAGTCTAAATATCTCCTCAGAAGCAAAAGGTGCTGCATTAGATTTTATAGAAAGAACGTATGGTAGCGGATATAAGAAAGCAAGGGAGTTTAAATCTAAAGCTAAAAATATACAGGAGGCGCACGAAGCTATAAGGCCAACGGATGTGAATAAAACACCCGAGGCAATGGAGCAATATCTAGATAAAGACCAATTAAGGCTTTATAAGCTTATATGGAGCAGGTTTGTTGCAAGCCAAATGTCGGATGCTATACTAGAGAGCACATCGATATATGTTGCATCTAAGGATAACGAAAATACTTTTAAGGCCACTGGCTCAATTGTTAAGTATCAAGGGTTTTATAAGCTAGATGCTGATGATTTAGAAAAGGAGGCAAATTTGTTGCCAAACCTTCAGATCTCTCAGGATGTAAGTTTAACACAAATAGATAAAAAACAGCATTTTACTGAGGCCCCGCCAAGGTATTCAGAAGCTTCGTTAGTGAAAAAGATGGAAGAGGTTGGAATTGGTAGGCCATCGACTTATTCTGGTATTATTTCGATATTGCAGGATAGGGGCTATGCGCATCTAGAAAATGGGAGGCTTAATCCAGACCCTAGGGGTAGGGTTGTTAGCTCTTTCCTGCAGGAGTTTTTCACACAGTACGTGGAATATGACTTTACTGCACAAATGGAGAACATGCTTGATGATATTTCCAATGGCCAAGAGGATTTTAAGAAAATTCTATCAGATTTTTGGATAAATTTTAAAAAGAAGACAGAAGAGGTATTAGATATTAACGCGCTTGATATACTATCTGGAATAGAGAAGAGAATGGATGCGTATCTATATGGTGCAAACGATAAAGTCTGCCCTGAATGCAAAAAAGGTAATGTTTCACTAAGAGCTGGAAAATTTGGTATATTTTTGGGTTGTTCTAATTATCCAGAATGCAAATATATAAAAAATATAGGTTCAGATGAACCTAATTTAGAGGAGCGCTTTGAAGATAAAGAAATAGGGCGTGATGAGCAACTTGGTATGATATTGCTAAAAAAGGGTCCTTATGGTTTCTACTTACAGTGTAGTGATAAAAAAAAGCGGGCCGGCATTCCAAGCGGTGTAGATCCATTCACAATCAATCTAAAATACGCAAAATCCATGCTTTCCATGCCGAGGGTGCTTGGTGCATTGGATTCTGGCTCTGAGGTTAGGGCTGGGATAGGAAGGTTTGGGCCATATATAGAGGTTGATAAAAAATTTACCTCTATAAAAAAGTTTGGTTTTGATCCTGTTACGATGACGATAGACGATGCTATTTACGTGCTTAAGAATTCAAAGAAAAAAGGGTAAATAATAGTCGTTGTCATATGTTTTAGGTCTATGTCTTACTTTATGCATGACAATACATGAGATGTAGCTTGACTAGTGAGCATCAAATAAATATTATGCCAAGCTAATTATTGTTTTTTTTATACTCAGTGGCTAACCATAAATCTGCTGCCAAGGCTCATAAAATTTCTCTGGTTAAGAATGCTAGGAATTCTAGTATCAAAAGTAGGATGAAGACCTTGATCACTAAGGCTAAATCTTCGCTGCAATCTGGTAATGCTGAGGAATCTGTGTCTTTGTTTAGGAAAGCAGAATCTGAGATCATGAAAGCCACTACCAAGGGTGTTATTAAATTAAGAAGCGCATCTAGAAAGGTTAGTAGGCTGGCAAAGCATATGAAGAATGCGGCGTTGGCTGCCAAACATGGTCAACATCAATCTTAGTCAGTGAATATAATTAGTTATTAATAATGAGGTCGTTTCATGGGCTGTTTAGTGTGCCCTTTTTCCTGCTTTTAGTCAGTTTTGCTGTCATCGCGGCGGTGTTTTGTTTATTTCCAGGGCTTGATCTTTGGTGCTCTGCATTATTTTATGACGGGCGGTGGTTATATAGCCCGGATGGTACGTTTGTTAAGGCACTTCGTATTGTTGCGGTGTGCATACCAGCGCTCTTGATTGGTATATTGTTCTTGAAGTGTTGTCTTGATCTGATTCTAAAACGCTCGAGTTTCAAAGTTTCGGTGAAGTGCCTGTATTATCTTTTATTTATTGCGCTAATTGGGGTCATCTTTACTATCAAATTTTTCCTAAAATTATTTTTTAATAGAGCGAGGCCTTTTCAAATACAAGAATTTGGCGGGAGCATGGATTTTAATGCTCTATTCGATATAAATGATGTATATCTCTTGGACTCTTCATTTTCCTCAACCCATGTTGCCTGTGCTTTTTTTCTCATAGCGTTGGCATTTATTATCAACAATAAGGTGTGGAAAAAAATTATAGTTGTTTCTACTGTTGCTATTGGTTCTATAGTTGGCTTTTCAAGAATCGCATCTGGTATGCACTTTTTGAGTGACGTACTGTTTTCTGGTCTGTTTATTTGTGCTATATCATACCTCTCGTATTTGATTTTTTATTCTGATGCGCGCATCGCTAGAGGGAAGGAGGCATTTAGGGGTAATTTTAGCAAAGCCAAGAGGATTCTGCGCAGGGGTGGAGCGCGCAATAGAGATAGTTGAAAGGTTATTGCAGAAGGTAGGAGCGCCACTTTACATACATCATGATATAGTTCACAACAAGGTTGTCGTGAACTCGCTAAAGCAGAGGGGTTGTATTTTTGTAGATGATGTGAATCTTGTGCCTAGTGGTTCGTACGTTGTGTTTTCTGCTCATGGTGTTTCTGAGGCTGTTGAGCTAGATGCAGAAAGAAGGGGGTTAATTAAGATTGATGCGACGTGCCCGCTCGTAAAAAAAGTGCACAATGAAGTTGTCAATTATTCGAAGCGTGGAAAAGAGATTATACTCATTGGGCATAAAGGGCACCCAGAAGTAGTTGGTACAATGGGTAGGGCACATGGCGTAAAGTTAGTGCAAAATGTTCAGGATGCTCATGAAGTTGCGCTTGGCACTGATGCTGCATATGTTACGCAAACCACTCTTAGCATGGATGAAACTAGTGAAATAATCAATGTACTAAAGGCTAGGAATGCAGACATATTGCACCCATCTGATCAAGATATATGCTACGCAACACAAAATAGGCAAAATGCAACAAAGGCAATACTGGATGAGGTAGATATGCTTTTTGTTATAGGTTCAAAAAATAGCTCAAACTCAAATAGGTTGGCAGAATTGGGCTTAAAGCACGGTGTGCAATCTTACTTAATAGATGGAAGAGACGACATAGATCTTCGTTGGTTCGGGAACATAACAAAGCTCGGCATCACTTCTGGCGCCTCGGCGCCAGAGAGCATAGTAGTAGACGTCCTGGCTTTTCTTGAAGTACATTTTAATGTAGAATTGACAGAATCTACGCTGATTCGTGAGAATATCTCGTTCAAACTGCCTGGTGAAATACGCTAAGTATGTGGTTGCTGTATTATCATACTATTTGCCCGCTTTCAAGAAAGGTGAGGATTGCCTTGGATGAGCTGAAGATTGAATATACGTTAATAGAGGAAGAATTTTGGAACCGAAGAGCTAGCTTTATAGCGCTTGATCCACGCGGCGAAACCCCACTAATAATTATAGATGAAGAGGATTTAATACTGTCTGGTAATGTCCCATCTTTTGAATACATTTTTGAAAAATACAGAGATAAACAGGAATTAATGCCACTTGATATAAAATCAAAGCTTGCTACTAGAAAGATAATGGAGTGGTTTGATTTGAAGTTTTATAGAGAGGTCACAAAGTATTTGATAGATGAGAGAGTATTTAAGCAGCTAATTTTTTCAAAAACTATAAAAAGGCCACCAAATTCTTCTGCAATTCGTGCGGCAAAAACCAATCTAAGATATCATATAGAATACATAGATTTTTTGCTCAGAGATCATACATATCTACAGAGTGATAGATTTACAATTGCTGATATAGCATGTACGGCTCAAATTTCATTACTTGATTTTATTGGGGAAATGAATTGGAGCTACTCTTCTAGAGTAAAAGAATGGTATTCTATTGTCAAATCCAGAAAGTCAGTGCAGTGTGTGTTGAAGGATGTGATGGACATGGTGAACCCGCCAGAGCATTACACTAGCCCTGATTTTTAATTGCATCCTAGTTCTTCATATTGCGCTTACGCGGTGAAATACAATTTCATGGCATTTACATCAAGTAAGGTGACCACTTAGCAAGGACTGCGGAGGAGCGCGCCTGGGTAGGATTGGAACCTACGACCTTTGCCTCCTTCCAAGATCGGCAACTTTGGAGTTTTCAAGGATGATTGATTGGCTTTTATTCTACTAGTTTCGAACAAAGCATTTTGGGCAACTCGCGGTTACCCAAGTGCTGCTTTTATTTTTAGTTCAATATTAATTAGCTTAGAATGCCATACCCGCTGTGATTCCAACGTAGTGTGTACCTGTCAGCCTTAATTCACCATTACCTGAGACATTCGGTTTTGTATCATCATTTACCGCGCCATCTGCTGCGTCCTTAAGAGTTGCTTTGAATGTTGCTAAATGATATTTGTATGATAAGCCAATCACGAACCCACTATCCATATGGAACATGACGTCAGCGCCTGCTTGCATGCCAAGCGCTGATTCAAATGTTCTTGATGTGTTTGTTGGTAGTGTTGCGACGCGCGGGGTAGCAATAGTTGCAGCATCTTTTGCTGTTGCAGCCGCCCATTGATATGTTACATCAGCAGCGTTGGAAATTTTTGTCCAATCCAGTGTTGGGCCAGCCAGGAATGCAACAGAGAAAGAGTCTGTTAGGTGTGTGCAGAATCTTGCATTCAGGCCTAATGTGGCCATGCTAAATTTTACTTCGCTTGTGCCTTCTGTAGTTTGTGTTTTATAGCTAGCTGCAGGTTTGGCGGCCATTTCATATATATAACCGAAGCTTAAGCCAATGCCCATATTTGGGACAAGCTGATATGTGGCCTCTATATTACCACCAAAACCATAAGGATATTTGCTAACGCTATCTGGAAATGGTACATCAATATTACTCAATTTATCTGTAGCACTTTTGCTTTCTTGCATATTGTATAGATACGCATTAGATTTATATGCGCTGCCAACACCAAGTGAGCCTGTTACTAATAAGCCCATTTTGTCTTCTTCATTGTGGTGGTGTGTCATAGCAAAAGCAGATGCGCCTGAGCATAGCAGGGCTGCAACACCAACTGAAAGTATTTTTTTACTCATTGTTAATATAAATAAAGTTTAGTATACAGCTGATTATTAGCAAAGTTAAAATATGATCACAAGAATAAAATAGTGAAATTGCTGAAGTTTTTTAAATTCCGTTGCCTGCAAGCAACAGAATTTGTTGAGTAAAATGCTAATGCCATATAAAGTGGAAGATGCGTTTAGAGAATTTAACCACGCTGGCATAAAAGCGTGATTTTGAACTCGCAATCTAATTGTGGCCATTGATATATGCCATTTTCTTGCATATAAGGGATGGGTAAGGATGTTATTTGTCGATTTGGTGGATGGGGGAACTTTTGTCCTTTGATATTGGTGGGCTTATTTCGGCTCTAAAGAGCAGGAAAATTTCAGCGATCGAGCTTGTTAAGGCATATATAGAACGTGCCCAGAGATGCAGAGATCTAAATGCATATGTATATGAAACTTTTGATCTTGCGCTCAAACAAGCGAAGGAGGCGGACGAGCGCTATGCAAAATCACGAGAACTTCCTTTGGATGGTATACCGATTGCTGTTAAAGATATGTTCTGTACAAAGGGCATTAGGACTACAGCGTGTTCTAAGATACTGGAGAATTTCGTCCCGCCATATGAGTCTACTGTAACAGAGAGATTGTTTAACAGCGGTGCTGTTATGATTGGTAAGACAAATATGGATGAATTTGCTATGGGGTCATCTAATTGTACTAGCTATTTTGGTGCTGCGCTGAACCCTTGGAAAAGGGTTGGTAAGCCAGATTTAAAGATAGTGCCTGGTGGTTCATCTGGTGGATCTGCAGCGGCCGTTGCGGCAAGGACATGTATTGCATCCCTTGGAACAGATACTGGCGGCTCTGTTAGGCAGCCAGCATCATTTTGTGGGATAGTAGGTGCTAAGCCTACGTATGGTAGATGTTCAAGATATGGTATTATATCATTTGCCAGTTCATTAGATCAAGCTGGTGTGTTCACGCGCTCTGTGGAGGATTGTGCCATAGTTTTTGAGAAAATCTGTGGTGTAGATGAAAAGGATCCAACCACATCACCAGAGCCTGTGCTAAATTTTGCATCTTCTGTGAAGGATTCAATATCTGGTATGAAAATAGGTATTCCAAAGGAGTATATTGTTGATGGTATTAGTGACGAGATATTGGCTTTATGGAATAAGGGTAAGGAGTATTTAAAGGACGCTGGTGCAGAGATAGTTGATGTATCATTGCCACATACTAAATACTCTCTAGCAGTTTATTATGTAATTGCGCCAGCAGAGGCATATTCGAATTTTTCTAGATATGATGGTGTGCGATATGGCTATAGGGCGCAAGGCGTAAGTAATTTTGAGGAATTGGTTTCAAGATCACGCGGTGTTGGTTTTGGTGCGGAGGTAAAGAGGAGGATGCTGCTTGGTAACTATATACTTTCTTCATCTGAATATGATTCTTATTTTGTGAAAGCGCAGAAAGTGAGGAAATTGATACAAAATGACTTTATAGACGCCTTTAAGCAAGTTGATGCAATACTTGTGCCGACAGCACCTTCTGTTGCATTCGATATAGAAAATCAGCCATCAGATCCTATACTTATGTATTTGAACGATATATTTACAGTGGTCGCCAATCTAGCCGGTCTTCCTGGTATTTCAGTACCTGCTGCGTTAGGCGATGGCGGCTTGCCGCTTGGTCTGCAGATCATAAGTAGACCGTTTGATGAGGCATCAATGTTTAAGGTTGCACACAAGATAGAAACTGCTGCGCAATTTCCATTATTATAGTAAGATGGACTGTCTAGTCCTACATTACTATATGAGTTTATTATGTTTAGAACGGAAAACGATACAATGGGGGGGGTTAGTGTGCCCTCAGATAAGTATTGGGGTGCGCAAACTCAGCGGTCTCTAGAAAATTTTAAAATAGGAAGTGAGAAAATGCCAATGCCGCTCATCAGAGCGATCGCGATTATCAAGAAGGTTGCCGCGGTTGTGAATAGTGAGATTGCGGGTTTGGATAAAAATATCGCGAGCCACATTATTAAAGCCGCAAGTGAAATAATAGACGGCAAGCTGGATGAGCATTTTCCTCTGTCTGTATGGCAGACGGGTTCTGGCACCCAAACTAATATGAATGTGAATGAAGTTATCTCTAACAGAGCAATAGAGATGATGGGCGGTAGGCTTGGGAGCAAGTCTCCTGTGCATCCAAACGATCATGTGAACATGGGGCAATCCTCCAATGATACATTTCCAACTGCAATGCATATTGCAGCTGTTATGCATATACAGAAGAGATTGATACCGTCGCTAATAGCGATTAAGGAGTGCTTCGAAGCCAAAGTGCAAGAATTTGAGCATATAATAAAGATAGGGAGGACTCACATGCAAGATGCTACGCCAATAACATTGGGGCAGGAATTTTCTTCATATGCATATCAGATTAAGTATTCAATACAGCGTATAGAATCATGTATGGAGAGATTATTAATGGTGGCGCAAGGTGGTACGGCCGTTGGTACTGGAATTAATACTAAAAAGGATTTTGCGGAGAAATTTGCGCAAGCATTATCAGATGAGCTTGGTTATAATTTTACTAGTGCGGAAAATAAGTTTGAGGCCCTTGCAGCTAGTGATGCTATAGTGGAGCTTAGTGGCGCGCTGAATACGATTGCATGCAGTGTGATGAAAATAGCAAATGATATTAGGCTGCTTTCTTCTGGGCCCAGATGTGGAATTGCTGAAATCTCATTACCAGCAAATGAGCCAGGTTCTTCCATTATGCCTGGGAAAGTGAATCCAACACAATGTGAGGCAATTACAATGGTGTGCGCTAAGATTATGGGTAATCATACGGCAATAAGTATAGGCGGTGCTAGTGGTCACTTGCAGTTGAATGTTTTTAGGCCATTAATGATATATTCATTGCTCCAATCTATTGAATTATTATCCGATTCCCTTAATAGTTTTAGGGCCAATGGTGTTATTGGTATAAAAGCCAATTTTAAAAATATAGATAAGTTTTTACATAACTCATTGATGTTGGTCACGCCCATAGCAAAGCGTTTTGGATATGATACTGCTGCGAAGCTTGCTAAGTGTGCTTATGATAATGATATTAGCTTAGAGGAGGCTTCTATTCAAAGTAGAGTATTATCGAGAGAAGAGTTTCAATCTATGGTTGATCCAGCGCGCATGATATCACCAGAATCTTAAAATATATCGTGATATCACTTGATAATTATGGCTAATCGTATTATTAAGGTTTAATATATTTATACGTGCATTTATTGCCATTATATGTAATTGTTTATGTCTTGTAGCCGCGATATTTGCACAAAAGTGTTGTTTATGGGTCCTTTATACAACTTTTTGGTTATTGTTTCTGCGTGGCTTCGCTTGGATATTTACTTAATGTGTTGAATTAGTTAGTTTAGTATTTATGGCCGATGTAGTTAAACCTGTTATACTTTTGGTTGAGGATGATAAAGCTGTCTCAACGGTGCTTTCTTATAATTTGAGAAAAAATGGTTATGCTGTGCATATTATAGAAAGCGGTGAGGAAGCTATGAATAAAATCCTTCAATGTCACCCTGATCTTGTCATACTGGATTGGGTGCTTGATGGTAAAAGTGGTATTGATGTATGTAGGGAAATGCGCGCTCTAAAAAGTACAAAAAATATACCTGTTATAATGTTAACTGCAAAGAATCATGATATGGACAAGGTTGCTGGTTTTGATGCTGGGGCTGATGACTATATTTCTAAGCCATTTTCCCCACTTGAGTTGATTTCTAGAATCAAATCAGTTTTTAGAAGAATTCGGCCTGCATTTTCTGAAAGCGTTCTGCGCTTTTATGATGTTGAAATGCGTTTGGAGAGTTGTGCTGTTGTTAGAAATGGTAAGGAGATAAAACTTGCGCCAATAGAGTTTCAAATTCTCCAAATAATGATGGAAAGGCCTGGCACTGTTCTTAACAGAAATGAATTGATACAGAAGGTGTGGGAGGGCAGGACTGAAGTCAATTATAGAACTGTAGATGTCCATATCACGAGGCTAAGAAAAGCGCTTTTAACAGCAAGTAGTGACGATTTTGATATAATAAGAACTGTGCGTCTTGCTGGGTATAAGTTACAGATGCCAAAAAATGTAAAACAAAGTGAGTCATTTGGTGGTTAATTGGTCTTTTTTATGTTAATATATCGCCCTTGAAATGAGTTTTTACTACTATTCTAGATGTGAGGATAGAGATTTCTGATAGCTCAGATTTGAGTCCGAGAATTTGTGTTTTTGGTGTTGGTGGTGCTGGTGGTAATGCTGTTAATAATATGCTTGCTAATGGTATTCCTGGTGTTGAGTTCTTTGTGCTTAATACTGACGCTCAGGCATTGTTTAAATCTCCGTGTGAGAATAAACTACAACTTGGTGTAAATCTTACACGTGGTCTTGGTGCAGGTTCTAATCCGAAAGTTGGTAGAGAGGCCGCGGAGGAATCTAGGGATGAAATAAAGGCGCTACTTGAGGGGTGTAATATGTTATTCATTACTGCTGGGATGGGTGGCGGAACTGGTACAGGGGCTTCGCCTGTGATAGCAGAAATAGCAAGGGGCATGGATATCTTAACAATTGCCGTTGTAGCAAAGCCATTTTCTTTTGAGGGGCTGCAAATAATGAGAGTGGCTGAAGCTGGTCTCATAGAGTTAGAAAAGCATGTTAATACCCTCATTATAATACCAAACCAAAATCTATTTAGAGTATCTAACGAAAGGACGACACTAACTGAGGCGTTTAAGATGGTTGACGATGTGTTATTATCTGGTGTCAAAAGTATCACTGATCTTATAGTAACGCCTGGTTTGATTAACTTAGATTTTGCAGACATATACGCTATCATGCAGAGGAAGGGTAGAGCTATGATGGGTGTTGGAGTTGCGGAAGGAGAAAAGAGGGCAGAGAAAGCGGCGGTAGCTGCAATATCAAACCCACTGCTAGATATACAATCCATTAAAGGTGCAAGGGGCGTGTTGGTGAATATTACAGGTGGAATGGATATGACGCTGTTTGAGGTAGATGAGGCGGCAACAAGGGTGAAGGAGGATGTAAGTAAAGATGCTGATATAATATTCGGTTCTGCTTTTGATCCTTCGTTTGAAGGGAAGATCTCTGTTGCTGTTGTTGCGACTGGAATTGGTGAAATAAAAGAGAGTTGTGAGAAAGATGAGCAGGAAGAACAAATAAATCAAAGTGAAGTGCGGAGAGCTTTCAGAAATGATCAGATCAATGATAAATTTGTCGACATAGAGACAAGGTTCCAGGCGCGTAATATAGTGCTACCAGAGCCTATTATACCTACGGATGACGAGGATAGTTTAGTAGATGAGAAGGTGGCTGAGGTGAGTGAGAAGGTGGATGTGCAAAATATTAAAAAGAAAAATAAGCCTATCGGGGAGCTGTTTGATATACCAGCATTTTTCAGGAAGAAGAACTTGTTTTGAATATGCATAAGGCGGCATCCATGCTGTACCGCTGTATATGGTTTGTATCTACGAAAAACGCATGCTCGTATCACGAGCTACTTTCTTCTATATAGAATGCGTTTTGTATGTGCTCTACTTCTCCATTACTTATAAAGATACAGTCAAACCTAAAAGAGCTATGATTGCAGTCTGACGAAATGAAATCAAGCGCTGCATTAGCACAGCGTCTTTTTTGTTTTGCGGTTAGCGAGCATTGCCTACCACCTTTAATCTCAAAGAACACCAACTCCGTGTCCTTTGATGCGATGACGTCTATTTCACCAAATGCACTTTTCCACCTTTGATGAAGTATAGCGAAACCGTCACGTTTCAAAAAGGTGCAAGCATCAAGCTCGGCCTTCAACCCAATGGCATAACTAGATTGAGAAAGTTTAGGCATACACCCGAAGCATCAAAATGGGTGTTTATGCACATTTCTGTGATGCACAATGCGCGGAATTTGATGCAAGATTAGAAAGTTCTGAACTGACGGTCTTGCATATATCAGAGCACTCTTGCAGGTACGCAGCGCCCTCCGCAGATAACTTATGAGCAACATGCGCCCTCATATGTG
The DNA here is from genome assembly GCF_021811845.1 of Candidatus Cyrtobacter zanobii. GTDB lineage: Bacteria > Pseudomonadota > Alphaproteobacteria > Rickettsiales > Midichloriaceae > Cyrtobacter > Cyrtobacter zanobii. The sequence continues at coordinate 21,581 of NZ_JAJBJB010000003.1, forward strand.
CACTATTTTCTAACGCTCTTGCGCCAGCCTCATACAGTTTGGTCATACCGCCAGAAATTATGTGTGAAAATTCGGACATGAAGTTCGTACACCCACTAGGATTAGCGGCATCAGCGAAATTTTTGCACGCAGAATAGAAGTAATTATACATAATTAGCAACCCAACAAAAAACGAAATTGTAACAAATTGGCTGTAAGAACACAATAGGTATACAAATTACGATATGTATTCTTTATCGCAACAAAAAGATCTACAAACTATTTGGTATTCTGTGAAATAGCACGCGCTTAAGCATTGCAAGTTGTTTGGTATCAAATCAACAATAACAAAGATTGCTCATTTTTATTTAAAGTCCAAGCTTTTTCTATCATCAATCGCTCATTTATACTATGATTTCAGATACAGATTTTTATTTCACGACCTTTAATGAATAGCGAAATAGTATCACTAGTAAAGGCCTCTTATCATAATGCATTGATGCTAAAGATAGGCCTTATTATTGTTTCCACATTCCTTATTACGAATATATTAAGGTTTTTTGCTAGTAAAGCCCTAACAAGAATACCTGATGGTTTTGTGAGGTATACTTTTTATAGGGAGGTGATCAGTTTTATAAAAAAGCCATTGGTCATGATTATATGGGTATGGTCCATTGCAACATCACTCACACTAATCTCAGAGCAATACCACATTCCTATCGTGAATTTTATGGATTCGATTAGGCTTATACTTGTTTCATTGATAGCGGGCGTTAATTTCTCTGGCTTGATAAATAATATAAGCAAAAAAATGACCAAAATCAGTATGGATCCTGGTAATGCATACGACAAGGTCACAATAGAAATTCTAACTAAAATAGCAAAGGGTTTTACGTTTTCTGTCACATTGGTTTTTTTACTACAGGCTGTGGGTGTTAGTGTTGGTGCGATACTTGCAATAAGTGGTATAAGTGGTGTGGCGCTAGGCTTTTCGATACGTGATCTGCTTGCTAGTTTTTTTGGCATGATAGTATTATATTCGGATAAGCCATTTGTCGTAGGTGATAAAATAAAGCTGCATAATATGCCAAAGGGTTCAAATTGTGGGTGTGTTGAAAATATTGAATGGAGGATTACAGCAATGAGAACGCCTGCTGGCAAACTAGTATATATACCAAATTATATATTTTGTGCATCTACTGTTGAAAATATGTCAAGAGCACAACACTCAGAATTAGTTATACATATTGATGTGGAGACTACGCAAATTTCCTCTATAAGTGGCATTATTGAATCTTTAAAATCCGAATTAATCAAAATAAAAAATGTTGTGGAATCTAAAGGTATTTGTGTTGAAATTAATGCGCTTTCCAAGGAAATAGTTGGTATGGATATTGTATGTTACTCATACGATATTGATGATTTGTCTATTACGAATCTTAAAAATAATATTTTTATCAGGGCGGCTGAAATTATTAGAAAAAATAACGCTGAACTTGCAAAAGATCACAGACTTTTAGAGCATTAATACTTATAACAAGATGGAAGAAAGAATTGTACGTATTATCAGGAGGGGCGTAGTTCTATCTAATATTGAAAGATTAGGATTTGGTGGCGTTATTATATCTAGTACAGCTCATGATGCTATCTTTGCGCTCACAGGCTTTAAGTGCTCAAATTGTATTCTTGTTATTAGTAGGCTGCGCTCTCTTTTTGCAACTGATCAGAGATATATTGAGCAAGCAAAGGAATATCTACCAAAAGAGTTTGCTATGGAATATCCGCAATTGGCTCCATACATTTGTCAAGAAATTGTAGTTGTTGATATGCAATCATATAATGATGCGCTATTTGCGCATACAGAGCTTTGTTATGATTCAATGCTACATACAATTGCTGATATAGAGCGTTACGAAAAATTATTCTCAACAAGTAAGCTTTTTGGGGTTAGTGGATTAATTAAATCAATTAGTAATGGTTTGATGCCTGCAAACAAAGATGAGGCAACTGGCTATATATCTATTGGTGTGGGTCAGTATGATCAAGAAGGTGTTTTATATAATCTGGTGCAAAAGCATGGAGTGTTTCATCAATCTGATGTGAAGAAACATACATGTTATTCAATACAGGGCTATGATATCAACGCCAAGATTCAAAAGGTTTTGGAAAGGGTTGAAGGTGATTTCTTATTCTCAAATAATCCTGATGAAATATGTTGGCTTTTAAATATTAGGGGTAATGGGTCTTTATATACGCCAGTAATATATGGTTATTTATTCCTAGGTAAGTGTGGTTGTTATCTTTTCACAGATTTTGTATTACCAGAACGGGTGGAGGGGTATATCAATATGTTGAATTTGAGTGAAATGGAGGGGTTTTGCTCTAAAATTGCAGATAAAAATATTGAGCTAGATCCAAAATATGCACCTGCTTATTTTTTAAGCAAATTTAGTTTGCATATTAGAAGGGCCTCTATAATAGAGCAGCTCAAAGCAATCAAAACGCCTATAGAGATAGAAAATATTAGAAAGGCGCATATTATAGATGGAGCTGCGATTAGTAAACTCATTTGTTGGTTATATGAGCATGTGGGGCATTGTACAGAGCTATCTGTTTCTGAGAAGCTTTTGGAGATTCGTATCTCATTCAAAGAATTTATATCGAACAGCTTTGAGACCATTTCTGCATTTGGTAGTAACTCATCCATGATACACTACCATATACAGCATGAGACAAAGATCACTAGGGATGGGCTATATTTATTAGATGCTGGTGGGCAGTATTTTCATGGTACAACGGATATGACAAGGACGATGTGTTTTGGTATTCCAACAAATGAGCAAAAGCGGATGTTTACCCTTGTACTAAAAGGTCATATCAGGATTGCGCAGGCAGTGTTCCCTGAGGGTACGAGCGGATCTAACCTTGATGCACTTGCAAGGATGGATTTGTGGAAGGAGTTTGCGGACTATGGACATGGTACTGGCCATGGTGTTGGTTACCTTTTATCAGTGCATGAAGGGCCGCAAAGTATAAATATGCGGAATAATACAAAACTTGAGGAAGGTATGGTGCTTTCCAATGAACCTGGTTTTTATAAGGAGGGGGAATATGGAATTCGGATAGAGAATATGATGTATATCAAAAGACTTACGGACAAATTTTTATGTTTTGAGACACTAACCGTTGTACCAATACTGCATACATTAATAGATTTTGCATTACTTACAGAGCAAGAAATAAACTGGTTAAAAGAGTATAATGCTAATGCACTGAGCGCAATAAGCCAATATTTATCAGAAAAAGAACAATCATTTTTTATGGAACATAGTTTATTGGTGAGGTAGAAACATTTAGAGGCTATAAATGCGATTTGTATGCTTTGGTATTATAATCATTCTCTTCTATAGTCATTTGCTATAGCGGGTATTGTTATCTAGTAATCATAAATGACATAACATGCTCATAAAATGCGAAAAAAACACCGCTCATATATGGTGTAAATATTAAAAGGCTTCCAATAAGCGCAAATAGCTTTGGTACAAGAGTTAATGTTGGCTCCTGCACTTGGGTCACTGCCTGAATTAACGAAATAATAACACCAGAAATTAGAACAGATAATAGTACCGGCATAGAAATTTTTACCAGTACCACACATGCCTCATATGCTATCTGTAAGACGAGTTCTGATTCCATATAAATTACATTAAGTTATGTGGTGGGTAGTGACTTGGCGCATCAGACTCCTTTCTCTGTATATACAGTGTAAGGAAATCAACTGGTGCAAGTAAAAGAGGGGGATAACCGCCATCCCTGGTTACATCTGAAATTATTCTGCGCATGTATGGAAATAACATAGCAGGGCATCTTACAAATATCATTAGATCCCTTTCAAGTTCATTAAGCTCAGAGAGACTAAAATATGCAATCCCAGCGTATTTTAATTCAGATATGAATAACGTTACATCTTCTATTAATGCGGTTACTGAAACCCCTACTATCACTTCAAATTTGGCAGAATGGTCGATCATATTAGCGTTAACATCCAATGATACATGAAACTTTGGTTGTGACATGATTGCTGTAGGTAAGATATGCCTTGGGTTTTCGAAAGATAAATCTTTCATATATTGTTCAGATATTTTAAGTTCAGTACCAAGTACCTTACTATAAGCATTATTAATGTTCATATATCAATATTACCAAATCAATAACTATGCTAAATAGCATAATTAAGTTGTACTGTACAAACTTTATGTTATACAGATCTATTGTCTAGGAGTTATAAATTTGCCACAAATGTTGGATTTGATAATTTTGCTTGGTATTGCGGTATTTATCTTTGTGAAATTGTTTGACTCTCTTGGGTTCCACAATAAAAAGCAAGAACGCAATAAAAATGCTGATTATTTTTTAGAGCGATTGAAGAAGGATATTGAGGATGAACAGAAAGGTAGTGCCGATATAGAGATAGCTTCTGCGCTTGAGGCATCGTTATCCCAGGAAATACGCAATGTAATGGATAAGGTTAGAAAATATGAGAGTAGTTTTACAGCAGATAAATTTATAGACGGTGCGAATAAAGCGTTTCTGATGATACTTAAGGCGTTTGCTGACTGTGATAAAGGGACTTTAAAGCTTTTGCTTTCCAAAAGCGTATACTCGGCGTTTGAAAAAGATATAGAATCAAGGCTTGTAACAAAAAAGAAAATGACTACTGCTGTAATATCATCAACTGTTTCAATCAAAAATGCATCCATTGAAGAGAGCAATGTGATGATAGAGGTTAATATACATAGCGAGCAAATATCATTTGTTAAAGATGATTTAGGTAATGTTGTGATTGGTAGCGAATCTGTTACTAAGACGAAGGTCGATGTTTGGACATTTTCTAAGGTGCTTGGCAAATCTGATATATGGTTGTTATCTAGCACTTCTTCATAAGGTGGGTGCTGTTATTAAATACGTAGCAACCATTATTACGGTATGGTTGTGTATTGTCCATAGCGCGCTTCCATCTGCAAAAAAAGGCAGAACAGTTTATTTTCACCGTACAGATTTTCGGCTTATACCAAATTGGTCTAAAGATCAGCATTCAAAAGCGCTTGATGCATTTTTATCTGCTTGTAAATGCATTATAAAAAAGGATGGATTGAAAGGTGTGAGTCCATTGACTGAAATAGGTCAAGAGGCTCATAAATGGCAGTATGTGTGCTTAGAGGCTTCTAAAATTGCAAGAAGAAACAGAGATAAAGAGGCTAGGTTATTTTTTGAAAGGGAATTTATCCCATATCGTATTTCTAATGAAAACGGTAGCTTCATAGGCCGGGCTACGGGATATTATGAGGTTGAGCTATTTGGTAATACAAAAAAGACATCGGTGCATAAATTTCCAGTGCACAGGGCGCCTGCCAATCTGGATAAATTAAGTGGTACAAGTAGGTTGTCTAGGTCTGCAATAGATCGTGGTTCGCTATCTGGCCGCGGGCTTGAAATAGCATGGGTTTCGAGCAAGGCTAAGTTGTTTATGGCACATCTACAGGGCGCCGCCTCCATTAAATTAAGAAATGGTAGAGTAATTAGGGTATCGTATGATGGTCAAAATGGTTTTCCACATAGAGATATTACTCATTTATTTCAAAAATATGGTGGCAAAAATCTAAATTCTGTACTTGAGATGATGATGTGGATAGACCGTAATCCTAGGGTTGCGGATTATGTCCTGCATGAGAATCCATCATACATCTTTTTTAAAATTGTTGATGGAAAAGCAGTTGTTGGTGGTCATGGATCTGAACTAATACCTGGTAGGTCTATAGCGGTCAATGCCAATATATACCCGTATGGTATGCCGATATGGGTGCAGAGCTGCGTACCTAAGACGGGTTTTTCACCACATAAGAGTTATGAAAGACTAATGATAGCACAGGATAGTGGTGGGGCGATAAGAGATCCGCTCAGAGTAGATATATTTTTTGGTAGCGGGAGAATGGCTGAGGAGCTAGCCACAAGGATGAATGATAAAGCGAGTTACATAGTTCTCTTTCCTAAAAGCGTGCAAATTCCAGATTGCTATATTTCATAGGGGGGATTTCATATTTCCCAGCACGTTACCTGATTTATTTAATTATGAATCAATAGTATTATTTGTATTTATTATGTTGTTTTTAAGTTATTGCAGAGGATAAAATCTTTTGATACGCTCCTCTGTATATAGTGTTTTTGATTGTTACATGTCTGTTAGTGTTGCGGCAAATGGCATAAAGGTTGCTATGCAGGGTCTTGGCGTATCTGCACGAAATATAGCTACATCTGATGCAATTGGCAAAATTAAAGAAACATTTACGATGGTAAGCCAAGGCCGGTTTGGTGGTGTGCTGGGAACAACAAACGTTAGAGATGATGTTGTAGAGTTGCAATATGATAGTACGGAGCGTGTTGGTGATTTCGTTGTACCGAATGAAAGTAGGATCTTTGTTCCATTTACTAAAACCGATGGAGGAAAGGAATTCGTGTTTGCTCGTACTGCTTCTTTAGATATGGATCATAATGGCACATTAAGATACCAAGGTAAGGCAATACAGGGATTTGAGCTAGATAGTAGTGGTAAGCCTATAGGCGGTACTAGCTTTGCTGACCTTAAGCCAATAATTATTGACAGAAATTCTTTATCACCCGCTGAAGCTGTTTCTAAAGTTGATATTAATTTTAGATTTGATTCCTCAGAAGCCCCATTACCTACTTGTGGGTATCAGATTAGATCGGATATTTTTACAAGTGATCCAAATGTACTGAGTGGTAAATCTATACTTGTCACATCAATAAAAGAGAAGGAGGGCGGCCCTGTGGTGCAGAGGGGTGAATTTATTTTTTCTGGATTTAAGGTTGCTAGCTCTGGATATACAGTTACAGATATGGCAAAAGGTACGGCATTGCTGGAGGTAAATGGTGTTACAATTACGCTGCAAGAAGCAATTAGTACATCTGGTAGTAATCCAGATAATGACGTTTCCGCAATGAATAAAATTATAAGCAGCATAAATGGTAGTACGCTTTTAAATGCAAGTATTATGGATGATGGTACTAACAAGAAATTCTTCATTGGTACAGATTCTCAGCAGAGCGTTGCTATATCTAACTTAGTAGCCGATCTTGGTTTTACAGCTAATTTTTCTATTGATGCAGCCCCTCCAGGAAAATTTAGGTTTAGTTCTGTTAGTGGGTTGGAGAAGTTGCTTAGCGGCGTTGGTGTTAATGCTATTTTAAAAAATAAGGGCCTTTTAAAGATACAACCAGATCGTGGTACGTCCGTTTCTATCACAAATTCCTCTACATCCTCTGATGTTCTTTCATTATTTTCGCTAAATAAAAGTGATCAAGGGTTTATTAATATAGCATACAGTTCTGCTGACCAAAGATATGCATTGAAGGCGGGTGATGCTGGAGTAATGAGCCAGACTGCAGTGGTGATTAATCCTGAGGGTGGGAAAGCTGTGATTACTGTGCTTAGTAAGAAGATAGGAGTTGATAAGTATATTGCGGAAGTTGCTGTTGTTGGGCCATCACAAAAAACTATTGTTCAGGCTGGGGTTATAGAAATGGGGCAAGATGGGCAAGTTTCAAGTATATCTAAGGTTCCAAATGATATTTTTGCACGTACTGGTGTTAAGTTTTCTAATGAAGCGTTTCCAATTAACGTAGATACACCTCCTGGTACAATTAGTATTAATGGTCAGACCCTAACACATGGTTTGGCTGATGATATGGCCGCAAAAACGTTTGCAACACCGCAAGGTTTTGCGAAACTTGTAGAGCAGGCTACTGATATTAAGACCGCGTTTATGTCTGACAGTTCTGGGGATCTCATGATCAGATTCAGATCTACTGGTAACTATACTTTTTCTGATAATAAAGGTGGGGCAATGATGGCAAAATTGGGTATGCCGCAACCTTCAGACATTAAAGCCGTTGATGTGCTAGCAAAGGATGGCGGGACGAACGTTGATTGGGATAGTATAACATCAATTGTCAAAAGTACAAATGTTGCCTTTAATGTAACGGCAGAAAAGAGCGCTGGTATGAATCAAAAAATCCAAATTGTCGCTGATGGGAAATCCGCCGGTAGTTATAGTGGTTGGCATATAGATGCTACTGGTACTGTGGTTATTGACTATAGTAACGGTAATACACGGACTATTGCAGGGCTTGGGGCTGTTGATCAAAATAACATGGTAGAGGGGTGGAAAGAAACAGGTTCAGGATTTTATGAAAGTAATTATGGCACAATGAGTCTGGGCCTCGTCTCTGATTTTGGTCTTGAGATAATAGTTGGTGCAACTGGCGGAGGCGGAGGTAATGTAATAGATGATATGATAGATGCAAACACTTTATCGAACTTGTCAAGCGCTATAGCGTCCATGCTAAGAATTACACAGGATACAAAGCGGGGTATTTTAAATAATGTTTCTGGTAGTTAGATATGGCTGGCACTGTTAGAGCAGACCCACTATTTTTAGGATTAACAAGACCTCCTATGCTTTTTGGTGTCAGCTATTCGTTTGCAGTGATAAACATGCTGCTGTGTTTGGTTGCTTATTTATTATCTAATCATCTTAAATATTTTTTTGCTGCGGCACCTATACACATGATTGGGTATTATCTTTGTATGAAAGAACCTCTGTTTATAGAGTTATTTAAGGTTAGGGCGGAAAAATGCTCAAGGAGTAGGAATAGATTTTTTCACGGTGCTAACTCATATGATATGTACTGAGTTATGTTCAGGTTGTTTGCAGACAAAATAAATAAACAGAAAGTTGCTGAAGCTGAATACCGCGCCTCTGGGTTTATTCCATATACCTGGCATGTGAATGATACCACTGTTGTGACTAAATCTGGTCAATTTGTACAGGTTATAAAATTATCAGGTTTCTCCTTTGAAACAGCAGATGATGAGGACTTAGATATCAAAAAAAGAGTGAGGAATATGTTATTCAAAGGTATTACAATGGATAACATAAGTTTATATTTTCACATAATAAGGGCAAAGAGGCAGGCATATGAAGATGATTATTTCAATCCAAGTATGCCAGACGGTTTTGCTAGCTATCTAGATGAAAAGTGGCGGCAGAAACATATTAATAAAAAGACATTCGAGAATGAACTTTTCATCTCGGTGGTAAGGAAGGGCAACTCTACTACAGTACGTAGAAAAAAGTTTTTAGATATCTTCACTGGCTATGATGAGAAGGAATGGTCAAGGGGCCTTACAGAGAGTTATGAAGAAATAGAAGAGGCGTCAAGCAGGATACTTAATTCATTAAGAGATTATGATGCTAGACTGCTATCTACATATAGTGACAGATATGGTTCTGTGCGATCAGAACTAGTTGAATTTTTTTCCAGAATTGTGAATTGTGGTGAGCGTACTGGCAATATCTGTTCTTCTAATCTTACAATAGATAAGCTGATTAGTGCTAATAGAATGTATTTTGGCAAAAAATCCATAGAGATCAAATGTAGAGAAAATAAAAGTAAGTTTGCAGGCATTGTTAGCATGAAAGAATATGGTCCTAAAAGCTGGGCGGGTATGTTAGATTCGATGTTAAGAATGCCATTTGAATTTGTTCTTACTCAGTCTTTTGAATTCATTAGACGGCAATCTGCTATGCAAAAAATGCAGCTACAACAAAGCAGGATGATACAATCTGGTGATAAAGCTATTTCTCAAATCATGGAAATAAGCGAAGCTTTGGATAAGGCAATGAGTGGAGAAATAGGATTTGGTACACATCACCTAACAGTTATGTGTATAGCAGAAACCATAAAAGAGCTTGAAAATATATTATCTATGACGGCAGTTGAGCTGACAAATACAGGTGGTATAGGCATAAGAGAAACAGTTAATATGGAGCCTGCATTCTGGGGCCAATTACCTGGTAATTTTGATTTTCTAGTAAGAAGGGCGACTGTGAATACAGTAAACCTTGCTTCATTTAACTCATTACATAATTATCCATTAGGGAAGGCATATGGAAATCATTGGGGCGATGCTGTGACTGTACTAGACACTACTTCTGGGACGCCATATTATTTTAATTTTCATTTAAGGGACGTAGGTCATACCACTATAATTGGCCCAACAGGAGCTGGTAAAACGGTTTTAATGAATTTTTTATGTGCGCAAGCACAAAAATTTAGTAGTAGATTGTTCTTTTTTGATAAGGATAGAGGTGCGGAAATTTTTATCAGGGCATTAGATGGGAAATATACGATAATAGATCCAGGCAGAAAATGTAGCTTTAATCCATTTTCTTTGCCTGATACAGGAGAAAATAGGACTTTTTTACTAGAGCTGCTCAAGCAGCTAGTCACAACTAATAGTGAGCCCCTAACCGCATCTGATATTGCTGCGCTAAGTGCTGCTGTAAGGGGTAATTATAAATTAGACCCTAAAAACAGAAAGATAACAAACATAGCTCCGTTTTTGGGAATAGGTGGGCCTGGTAGCATCGCAAGCCGGCTTGAGATGTGGTATGGCAACGGATCACATGCTAATTTGTTTGATAATGAAGAAGATTCGATAAATTTTTCTAAATCTAATATCTTTGGCTTTGAAATGGGCGAGCTATTAAAAGATAAGGTAAGCCTAGGGCCTGTGCTTAGTTATATTTTTCATAGAATTAACCTATCCTTGGATGGGACACCAAGCATGATAGTTTTGGATGAGGCGTGGGCCTTGATAGACAACCCTGTTTTTGCCCCAAAAATAAAAGATTGGTTAAAGGTGTTAAGAAAATTAAACACTTTTGTGGTTTTTGCAACTCAAAGCGTAGAAGATGCAAGTAAAAGTGCAATAAGTGATACATTAATACAGCAAACAGCGACACAAATCTTTCTTCCAAATCTAAAAGCTACAGATGTTTATAGAAAGGCTTTTATGCTTAGTGAGAGGGAGTTTCAATTAATCAAAACTACTAACCCTGGAAGTAGATATTTCTTGATAAAGCAAGGTGTTGATGCTGTTATTGCTAGAATAGATCTCTCTGGTATGGATGATGTGATAAATATATTGTCTGGTAGGGCAAATACTGTTCTCATAATGGATGATGTGAGGAAGGAGTTGGGTGATGATGTTGCTGTATGGTTACCTGAATTTTCTAAACGTGTTTCGAAAATGGGCAAATGAGATACATATTGTTACTTTTATCACTACTTTTTAGCCATAATGTATGTTTTGCCTATAACTCTATGATGGAGTTTGAGAATAGACAGACAACAAGTGGTTTTTTTGGGTATCTTGGTGGGTTGGATGACTGCTTTAGCTCAGGCAAAGCCCTAATGCCCTGGGAGTATGGTGCATTAAACAATAACTGCATACCTACAGTTCTATCTAAAAAGGGTACTAAATGTAAAGGGACAGGAACTGGTGGTCAAGCATTTGTTATAAATGCAGCTAGAGGTGCTATATACGCAAGCATGCTTGCTAGCTTTCCAATTGGTAGCATCTTTGCGCTTATTGCAATGGGGGTGGAATATGTAGTAATGGTGGATATATGCTCAAATGCATACATAGTAGCGCCGCATGAGTACATAAATTTTAAAGCAAATAAATCGGGGTCTCATGTGAAGTGTGAGGATAGTGGTGGTGGTGTGATTGTAAATAATGCTCCGCAAGCATTAACAGCTATAGATGTTCCATTTTTTTATCACTGTGATCCGAATTATGAACCAGTAAGTGGTACTACACTGGACCCAGATAAGAGACCAGAAGATGCCGAATTAGTGGGTTTTACGTGGGGATATATGGGCTCTGCTTCGCCATACTGTGCGGCCGGGGCAGATGCATATGCGCAAAAAGATAAGGTTGGTAGTGTGGTTGTAAACTATATGTCTGGTATGACCAGGTTTTTTAAAGGTAGGGATAGATGCCAACCTGGTGGTCAAGGTTCACCGAATAGGAATGAATTAGTGCTGAACCCAATGAAAAGTGGTGAAAATGGAAAATACATGCTTCCTGCCCATTATCATGCATATTTTAGGTTTTCGCAACAATTGGGTAAGGTGCAGCTTTGCGTTGCAGCGCCATATACATTATTTCCTATCAGGGTAGGTTGTACTTATGTGCCGCCGCCTAACCAAGAAATGGAAATAGACGAATACACTAAGAAATCTCTATCTGGTACTAGATGCTACCACTTTTTAACAGGTAGGACAGATCTTAAATCATTAGGGGAGGCTTTACCAAATAATGATGAGAGTGGAAGAGGTAAGAGTGGTACTAAGAGATTTTTAATGAGTGATATGCATCTTGTAAGCACTGTTGTTGGATGTATGCAGGATTTATTGGTCAAGATGTTTATAGATCCAGTGAATTCCTCTGGCACGACCAAACCATTCTTTCAAACAGTGCAGGAACGGTTAAAGCAGATAGTGTATAGTGTTCTTGCATTATATGTTTGTTATGTTGGGATTAAAATTATAATCTCTGCAAGGCCTCCGCAGCAGGGGGAAATTGTGATGTATTTTGTAAAATTTGCAGTAGTAATATATTTTTCTGTTGGTAATGCTTGGTATGATAATCAAGGTGGTAGGCGGTCTGGTCTCTATCCATCATTGTTACAGACAACAGAGGATATTGCTGGCCTTTTTATGGGAGCATATAACGAGTGGGATGCAGTTGGTTTATGCAGTTATAAACTTTTGGGGAAGGAGGTCATTGGGCAGAGAGATATTAATATAAATTCCGTTAGTGCAGGGGGCGTTAAGGTCAAGCCTACATATGGTTATGACGGGATTGTAAAAATGACAACATGGGACTTAGTGGATTGTAAAATAGTTAATTATCTTAGCCTCGGATCATGTAGTTATAGTATCGTAGGTTTAATAGCCGTCTGGCTATGTGGGGCGGCGATATTTGCTGGTAGTTTGGGTTTTGCACTTAGAACCAGTCACGTAAAACTTTTTGAGAAATTTTTCATCATAATTTTTGTAAATGCCAATTCTATAAAAGCCTTAGCCGAAGAAGTGGTGATTTCGTAATCTTTAGATAATCTTCTAAAGTTACCAA
>NZ_JAJBJB010000116.1 GCF_021811845.1 Candidatus Cyrtobacter zanobii
TTGCCAAGGGAGGGGTTGCATCATTTGTGCACATGGCAGGAAGTATGGTCTCTCCGACCCAAGGCAGCGCATCAGCAGCAGCTACGGAAATAACATCAGGAAATAGAAGCTTTGATAATGTAAGCTTGGGTAACCATTCCTATCAAAATGTCAGTGGCTATAAACACACCACATCAATGATAGATGACTCTGGCTATATTACATATACAGATGCTGCTGGAAATAGAGTAACCGATTATGTCGGATCGGATCAATGGAGCGTTGATGCAAGAAGCAAAACCACTAAGGGATTGTCTAATATCACTTTAAATGAAGCCTTTTCGAAAAGCCTCTCTAATAGCATACAAGATCATGATAGTAAGGCTATAAGTGAGGCATTAAGATACACAGAAACATATTCTCGGGCACAAAGTAAAGCCGCTGATTTTATGAACAGACATTCTACAAGCAAAAGTACAAATGATGCGGTATCTATGTTAAACTCTGTTGGTGGTGGTACTGATTTCACGCATTCAACAAGTGCGGATCAAAGAGTAAGCCAAAATATCAACTATAATAAAGATCAATCCAAATCCATTGAAGCCAGTGCTGGAATAAAAATTCCAGGTATTGGAAATATAGGTGGCAGCATCAAATCTAGCGATTCTAGTAATCAAAATTTATCAGAATCGATAACTAATAACGAATTTGATGGAACCAATGTTACTTTAAAGCAATTTGAAGATTTTACTAAAAGCCTAAATTATAACAATCTTACTCAAGCGGAAAAAGCATCAATTGATAGTATTAGGAGTGATTTTAGTCAGGCACAACAATATGCAGATAATTCAGAATACCATAAAACACAATCGTACAGTGAATCGAAGATATTGAATCACGTAAAAAGTGACTCTTTACAAAACTCCCTTAATATAATGGATGCATTAATTTCTTATGGTGCAAATAATAATAAGTACCATATTCATAGCAAACAAAGAGCCGCACAGGAATTAGGTGTATATGGCGGTGGTATATCAGAGACTGGCCAACAAATTATTCAAGATTACATCAGTTCTCGAAGAGTAAATCAACATGTCTCACCTGAGCATAGAGGAATATTTAGAGCACCTGACATATTAAATAACCAGAATTACAAAGCAATAACCAATAATACGGCTAATATGGAGGCGGAAAAGACAAAACTAGAATCTAAAATTGATGCTATAAAACTTACAGATCCAAATAAAATATTGCAAACACTACAAGTAGATACACAAATAATAGATATGCAAGGTAGTGCCATACAACAAGCATATAGCACAAAAAATGATTCAATTACTCAGAATATGGTGCAAAATATCCAGAGTACCCAAGATAATAGAGCTATACTAACTCAAGAAATAGACAAAGCAGAAAACTCAAGATTAAGCTCTGATATTGTTGGTACAGTCAATCCAAATACCAAGAAACGTCAAGGAGATAGTGGTTAATGTAATTATAAGTGTATGCATAAAGATCTAGATAACAAAAGTGATTCGTTGGAATTTGCGGGTAATTATAGCGAATTTCTTATAAAATATTGTAACGGTAAAGACCAGCAAAAGAGTAATGACAAGTTAATGCAATCCACTATAAGGCCAATACATTGTTTTATATCAAATTATAATGGTGGAGTATGTGTTGAGAATACAAGAATAGAAATCTATAAGCAAAATTCAGAACAAGATAAGAGTGGTATAGATGCTAAATTAATTTTAGAAAATAGTAACGTGCAAAAAGAGATAAATATTCAAATTACAGAGGTACTAGTTACACAGACTGGGAAAGATAGGGCTATGTGTATGAGCAGCGGTGGGGGACTAGATGCAAGTGGGCAGGCTATCACGCTAAATATTGAGATAGCAAAATCTTTGGTATTTTTTATACTAAGCTTTATAGAACGATCTAATACAGGAAATAAGCTATATCAGATGATTGGTGACTGTGACAAGATCATACTAGATGTTGAAAAAGCGATGGAAGATATCGCGAATGCAAAATTAGATAAAGAGATAAAGCTTAAAGATATAGTAGAAGATCACATAAAAAAACTTCAAATACATAATAACGCTGCTTTAAACGACTTTATGGAGAAGCTTGGATGGTTAGAACAAGATGAAATAAAAAAGTTGAAGCAATTTTTATTCGATCAGCGTAACGCTGCAACATATATCAGAACAGTCATTAGCTTTGTTCGATGCTTTAAAAATGAAAAAATAATCAGCGAATCTGCAGATTTGCAAAAGATATTCGGATATAATGAAAACCATTTAAAAAAATTGAAAGAAAAATACTATCTAGATAGATTTTCCTCGGAGTATGAATTTCTTATGGATAAGCTCTTTAATAATTATAATGATAAGAAGTACGTACAATTTCCTCAAGGGGTTGTTTCATGGGGCAATCAAGTATGCAAATATGAGAACCCTATTATTGGCGCAATTAAAAACAAAATCAAAAAAATAAAAAACACTAAAAATGCTGATTTATTGCTTCTGGCTATTCCAATGCATGAATCGCTAGATGAATTAGCATGGAGTGAGTTGGAAAAAAATTTGAATAAATCGATACAGGAAGATGTAGAATGTAAAGATGGGCTTGAAGAAATATGTTTAGTATTTTGTTCTGATGATAAAAAGTTTTTTCAATTTCGGCGTAGATGATTGATTTTGAGTCTATTTTGTATAGAAAATTTCATCACAATAATAAGGATGTAGAGTAACAGGTAAATTTCCAATACAGCTTTTTCATATGTGATAAAGTGGGTTATAATAACAGCATAGAATTTTAGATTGGGAGAGCAATTATGACCATAGTAAGATACCTGAATCCAAGGAACGACTTGGTGTTTAAGAGGATATTTGGAACAGAGAAGAACAAGGATATCCTAAAAGATTTCCTAAATGACATAATAACTTATGGTCAAAAACCACCTATCAAAGAAGTGACACTGCTCAATCCAATACTAGACCAAGAAACAATGCTACATAAGCAATCAATAGTGGATGTGCTATGTGAAGATGAAACTGGAGTAAAATACATAGTAGAGATGCAAGTAGCGAAAGTAGGGGGCTTTGAAAAAAGAGCACA
>NZ_JAJBJB010000252.1 GCF_021811845.1 Candidatus Cyrtobacter zanobii
GTAATATTCTATCTTAAAATTTAAGTAAAAGATTTAATCTTAAGCATTACATAACTCTGCTGATATTTTAAAATTCAGAACATAAATCTTCAAATCATTTAATTGTTCAGGAATAAACTCATACTTTTGTGTTTCAGGCTTTGGTTCATATTTTTGAGGTTGAGGAATTGGCATTGCTGAATAACCTGAACTCATTGTCATAGGCTTTGTCCCTGTAGGAGTAAAATTAAAGTCTTTCGAGTAAGCACTTTTCTTCATCTCTTCTTGCAAATACCTTGACTGCGGTACAAACATTGTATTTGCGTCAAACGTGGGTCGGTATTCTGGAAGAGAAAACTGCTGAGTAAGTGGAGGAGCATAAGCTGGAGGGACTTTAAAATCCTTCTCATAATAATTTTGGTTTATCGAACTGCTTGTTTGATATGGAATACTACCTCCAGAATTCATTCTTCCATAATCAGGAGCGGTATAAGTCATTCTGTCTCCAGGTGTAAATGTAGCTGCTGTCGCCTGATAATCTCCTGCTAAGTTCGAATATTGACTTGTACCTGGTGATCTTGATCGAGGATCTGGCACATATTTCTGTTCGTTACCTCTCATATTTTCTAAATTTATTAATTATGATTGTTTCAATTGAATTTTTAT
>NZ_JAJBJB010000253.1 GCF_021811845.1 Candidatus Cyrtobacter zanobii
AATGATGAGTTTTATAATATTAATGAAAGTTTATCTGACATATACTCGCTTTATCAAAAAATAAATACATCAATATTAGATCAAGATAAGGAACCAGAAACAAACCAAATTCCTTTGCATTTACAAGAATTTATTCAAAACGAGGTAAATCTTGCAGATGCCTCAATCAGCGCAGAATTCGATGTGAGTGTCTCATTTGATATGGACGAAAAATCCAAACAAAAACTTTATGTCGATTATAAAAAAATCCGTCACGTTATCCGCACTTTATTTGCCAATTACACAAAAGCCATAGATAGAGACAGTAGAAAAAAAGACATTCGTTTAACTATCACTGCCGAAGATGGTATGAAAGATAAATTGTATGTTACTTTTGAATTTGATGGCAATATGCCCTTTCTAGAATTAGAAGACGGTAAGATTCGTGCAGAGCATCTTGTCTATAAATCTCAAAGCCATATCGCCACAGATAAACATAACTTTGCTTATGATCTTTCCTTAGCCAAGTATTATGCTGAGTTGCTCTGTGACGGTGAAGAATTGAATGATTCATTATTTGAAGGACCAAGCTTTTCGTTTACCTTACCGTTTCGTAAAGTCGAAAACGATGGCAACGCTAAAGTATTTAAGCCTGTGTTGATT
>NZ_JAJBJB010000004.1 GCF_021811845.1 Candidatus Cyrtobacter zanobii
ATATCAATCTATATACTTTGGGTTGCTATAAATTGCGCTAATATCGCAGGGATTGTATACATATTTGCTTCCGAAAGTAAGATGATTATATGTAAAATTTCTAACTTAATTTTTGCATCTATATATAGCGCCACATCCCGCATATGGCTAACGCGATATAAAATTATTACGCCAAAAGTAATTTTATTAAATCAACTCAATGATAATTAAGGTGTTTGTAAAGTAGGCACCATTTTACGATGCTTAAGGTATATCTATCGCTTAAGCCAAAAGAGATCGGAGAGGCGCATAACATAAATTGCAGAATCGATGCTTTAAAAATCTGATTCTTAGTTGCAAAATTCGTATTTCAAAAAGCTTTATAAAAATTTTATAAAAATTTTTATAAAGTATGTTGACATCCTAGTGTTCTAGCGGAATAATGCTAGCGTCCTTATGAAGTGATAGCTAAGTAGGCGGAGCTTATGGGGTAAGGTTCGGCTCTTGGAAGTTGCTTTGGGCGCCATGTGGGGGTGCTGTGTTGTTTCGCGGCGTCGGTTGTGTAAATTCAATTGTTAATCTTTGGTATTATGTGGGATTTTTTAGAGAATACTGATTTTTCCTTGGAGGGTGTTCATGCAGATCTGTTAGTGATGTATGAAAGTATGGTGGGCCTTATGAGTGAGGCTAATGATTGGGCGAAAGAGCACGATTTTCTGCTCTTTCCTGTGGCTAGGGCTCAGATCTACGGTGCTGGTGGTCTTCCTATTGGCACTCCGCAATTCGAACGGTTCCGTGAAGCCGATCCGTATCGTCAAGGCGTCGATCGGTATAGTCCAGTCAATCCGTACCCTACAGTTGAGAAGCGTTCATTTGTGGTAGACCCTCAGTTTTATTTTCAACAGTACAATCTAGTCGAGGGGGTGTACCCGGACCTCGGAGCACCCTCTCATGGTAGTAGTTTTGATGATAGAGGGTGTGGGTGGGGAAGTAGCTACCCTCGCGGTACGTCTAAAATCTGTTCATAATGGGTCCCTGCCTTATATTGTCGAGAGTCTTCACATTTAGATAGTATTTTGATAGAATGCTATTACAAATACTAAATGAGGTTGGTTTCAGATGATCATTTGCAAAAGTTGTAAAAGCGAAGATACGCGTAAGAATGGCCGTGTGCGCGGGATTCAGCGCTATAAATGTAAAGCATGTGACTTGAATTTTGTGAATGGGGATCGTCGGTGCAAACGTGAAACAGCCGTCAAAAAGGCTCTTTGCGTGATCCTCTACAGCCTTGGGAAAGCCTCGTTTTCTATGCTCGGAAAAATCTTAAATCACTCGCCATCCATCATTTATCGTTGGATCGTGGAGGCCATGGATAAGACTCCAGAATCCAGCATTTCGGGAGATATCCAGGAGATAGAGTTCGATGAAATGTGGCATTTTCTTCAAAAAAAAGTCAAAAACTCTGGGTCATCAAGGCAGTGGATCGTAGCAACCGGCGAACTATTGCCTGGGTTACAGGGGGTCGTGATGCTGCCAAGCGACTTTTTAAGAAAGTAGAGAATCTGGAAAATTGCCGATTTTATACGGATGATTGTGATGCATTTGCCAAAATTTTGCCTAAAAATCGCCATGTTATCGGCAAATCAGGAACCGTATGCATTGAGCGTGATAACGGCAACACAAGGCATCACCTTGGTCGCATGACCCGCCGCACAAAAATTGTATCCAAAAAAGAATCTATGGTTTATGGCACTATAAAGCTCTGATGCGCTCTTACAACACCGGAGATCTTTCAGCATTATCAGGATATATTATTATCTATCTTTAGGTGAAAACTCTCAAAAATATATTCTAAAGCATACTTTTTCTATCTTTAGTAAGCAATGCCATAATCTTTGATTAAATTCTATCTGTTATATCATGCCTGTGTACCGCAAAGGACATATCCATTAACTAACTATAGCATCCAGCTACAACCATAAATCTTGTGACAACACTATCTAATAGCCTTCAAAGGGTAATTGCAGAAATCTGACAACCATGGCCATTCATTGCGAGCTTAGCACTCCGTCTATAGCTAAAAAATAGATTTGGATTTGAAAATGTATCAAGGTCGAGGTTATCTATAGATATTAGACCTACCCTCCTCATTATTAATACTGCATAACCACTAAGATCAAATAAATACTTCTGATCCTTAAACAGCAATGGGGTAAAAAACGACGACGCTTCCATGTCATGTGATAAAAACTCGTCCTTAAACTCAAAATTTACTTCGTAATTATACTTGCAAATACAGGGCCCTATTGCTGCCACAAGTTTATTACTAGCAACATTCATAGCATTTATAGTACTTTCTATAACACCACCAATTAGCCCCCTCCAGCCCACATGGATTGCTGCAATAACCATACCGTCTGTCATCAATATTGGAATACAATCTGCTGTAAAGATGCCTACTGCAACACCAGGCCTATCCGTAATTAAAGCATCACACTGCACATCATATGTATTATCATTGATTGACGAAACATACACAACATTTTTAGTATGCTTCTGCATAGCGAATTTTATATCATGCTGCGCTCCAAGAGCAGCTGATGCTATTCTTAAATTGGACCGCACTTCATCGCTATCGCGCTGGTTGATAGAGTAACTCAACGAATTGCACACCCCAGAACCCAAACCACCATTTCTACTAAAGAATCTGTGAGATACCCTGCCTAGGCTTGAAAGAAGCCCACTCTGAAAAGAGTGGGCTTTAGCATACTCGGAAAAGTACTTAATACCTTCAGTTCCTATCATCCTTTTTATTTACCTCCTCAAATTCACCATCTACTACAGTTTCGTCACCAGATGAAGAATTTTGATCGCTTCCTGAAGGATTTTGCTCATTTTGAGAAGTTTGGCTATAGATTTTTTCTCCTATTTTCATCGATGCAGTTGTTAAAGCCTGAATCTTAGATTTTAAATCCTCTGCATCTCCAGATGATAATGAGTCTTTTAATGAAGATATAGCATCTTCAACTTCTTTTTTCTCACCATCTGAAAGTTTTGCCGCATGTTCTCTAAGGTTTTTTTCTGTATTATAAATCAAGCTATCAGCCTGATTTTTCAGATCTACCAACTCTTTTCTTTTATTATCCTCATCAGCATGTTGCTCAGCCTCCTTAACCATCTTATCAATTTCAGAATCTGATAACCCACCTGAAGATTGTATTGTGATGCGTTGCTCCTTATTAGTAGCCCTATCCCTTGCAGAAACATGTAGTATACCGTTAGCATCTACATCAAACGTTACCTCTATTTGAGGCAAACCTCTAGGTGCTGGTGGAATACCCTCTAAATTGAATTGCCCAAGTAATTTATTATCAGCAACCATGGACCTCTCACCCTGAAATACTCTAATAGTAACCGCCTGTTGATTATCCTCTGCAGTTGAGAATACCTGGCTTTTCTTAGTAGGTATTGTGGTATTTCTGTCTATAAGTGCCGTAAAAACGCCACCTAATGTTTCTATACCAATAGAAAGTGGGGTTACATCTAAAAGAACAAGATCCTTCACTTCACCGCTTAATATAGCACCTTGAATTGCAGCACCCATTGCAACAACCTCATCAGGATTTACACTCTTGTTTGGCTCCTTACCAAAGAAATTTTTTACAGTTTCTATAACTTTAGGCATCCTTGTCATCCCACCTACCAGAACGACTTCATCTATTTTATCTGGCGTAAGCCCAGCATCTTTTAAAGCAGCCTTGCACGGCGCTATGCTTTTTTCTATAAGATCACCAACCAAACTCTCTAATTTTGCCCTAGATATCTTTATATGTAAGTGCTTTGGCCCTGTCGCATCTGCAGTAATATACGGAAGATTTATTTCGGTTTCTAGCGCACTTGAGAGTTCTATTTTAGCCTTCTCAGCGGCCTCCTTCAGCCTCTGTATTGCAAGCGGATCCTTAGAAATATCAACGCCACTAGTGCTCTTGAATTCTTTGCATAGAAAATCCTGTATTCTCAGATCAAAATCCTCACCGCCAAGGAATGTATCACCGTTTGTAGATTTTACCTCTATAACCCCGTCATCCATTTCCAGAATCGAGATATCAAAGGTCCCACCACCTAAATCATATACAGCTATAGTTCGTGAGCCCTTTTTCTCAAAACCATATGCCATGGCTGCTGCCGTAGGCTCATTAACTATCCTTAGAACATCAAGCCCTGCAATCTTTCCAGCATCTTTTGTGGCCTGCCTTTGAGAATCATTAAAATAAGCAGGAACTGTAATTACAGCCTTATCAACTTTTTTACCAAGAAAATCTTCGGCAGTTTTTTTCATCTTCATTAAAATTTCTGCAGAAATTTGGCTTGGCGCCATTGGCTGACCTGAAATTTTAACCCATGCATCACCATTATTTGCTTCCACAACATCAAAAGGCACTTTTGATGTAAATTCCTTTGTTTCTTTGTCCTTAAATCTTCTACCTATCAAACGCTTCACTGCATACACAGTACCTTTAGGATTTGTTACTGCTTGCCTCTTTGCAGCCTGTCCAACTAACCTTTCACCACTAGCAGTTTTTGCAAATATAGAAGGAGTGGTCCTTGCACCTTCAGAATTCTCTATTACCTTAGCCTGCTTCCCTTCCATAACAGCAACACATGAATTTGTCGTGCCAAGATCTATACCTATAACGCTACTCATTTCTCAGATAAAAATAAATGAACCTTAACGTCGATATAGTAAGACTCAAAAAAGTTACAAGCCCCACAAAAAAAATATCACTAAATATATAAGACGTATCTTCAGAATGTCTTTATAGCCACATATAAGTGGGTATATAAGTACACTTGCATCCAGCATTATAGCATGAGTGTATGGATGAAGTACTATAGCTAGCCTATGATGTAATGTCACAAACTATATTACTTGTGTTTAATTATTCGCAACCTTGATACACAGGCACAATGCAAATAACGACGTATTCAAATTTAGGCACTAGTGTTTCGCAGCCAATGCTAAATACAAATCTGAAGAAATAACATTCTTACACCCATACATAGCAGCACTTTATTAAGCACCCATGCCTCAATCCAATATTGAACTGGATCGACTTTCTATCACCTCCCCTTGCCTGATGATACTAGCCCCTGCCCCTTGTCCAGTCCTTGCAGTACAGGCTGCGCTCCAATATTCATGGGGCTATTGATCTCTCTACCAAAACCAATAGAGCCCAAAACACTAAACGGTGTACATTTATTAAACATTTTACCAAGTTCTGCAGATAAGCTTAGCGTATCCATACCTTTAAAAACCCCAACCGCATCACTCAGCAT
The DNA here is from genome assembly GCF_021811845.1 of Candidatus Cyrtobacter zanobii. Lineage (GTDB taxonomy): Bacteria > Pseudomonadota > Alphaproteobacteria > Rickettsiales > Midichloriaceae > Cyrtobacter > Cyrtobacter zanobii. The sequence continues at coordinate 5,317 of NZ_JAJBJB010000004.1, forward strand.
GGAGCCAATAGGATTCGGCCCACCTAATTCATTAAGGCCACGATTAATAGGCTGACTGAACGACATCATCGCTATAAAATCCAAATAACTGAGGCCGCATCACAGCAAATACACACCGCGCATAAAACGCACCACGCATAAGCTGCTAACCCCTTACATAAGGCTATAATAGCTCTAGGACAAGTTCAATTGTATATACTATTAATTAATAATATTATATGAACTATAGTGAAAGCAAAATGTGTGAAGAAACAAATAATGTTTTACCATATTGCCAGTACTTATGCTTTAAAAACCGTCCAATGCTTTACTGCACAAGCTATATTACATCAACCATATATCCGATATAGCTAGAGCATCTTAAAGTGGTTACCAACCTTATAAACACCGTAATTATCGTTGAGTTAATTTAATAAAATTACTTCCTATGTAATAATTTTTTATATCGCTTGAGTTATAGCTTGGGCAACAGAGCATGAGACGGTTTGTAAGGCGTGAATAGAGATAATTTTGGCATAAATTGCCCCGTTTATTTCTCAATCTTATCTGCCTCTGCTATATATTCCAGCAGATTAGCGCACTGCAATGTAATAACTTCATACAACACTTAGCCATATTATTCTATACTGGGTTTACGGCATTGCTTACCAAAGACAGAAAAAGTACGCTTGAGAATATATTTTTTGAAATTTTCGCAGATTTTGCGCAAATTCTCGCGAAAAAATTACTGAATTAATGTTTTTTCTCAACAAAGCCATCTTTGATAAGAAATACAGGATTTACTAGTCTTGCTCAAGTAACTCTATCAACGATTGTTCTGTGTTCTTAATATAGTATTTGCAATGAACGCCTATCCTATCTAAAAACATTATCTCGACACGAAATATACACAACAAGCACCGCAGTGAGTGCTACTAGACAGACATCAATAATAAACAGAAAAGGTGTAAGACAGCGGTAGTATTTAATAAGTATCACCGAGAAAGTGATACAAGCTTTTTAGGTAATCCAGCCGCAGGTTCCCCTACGGCTACCTTGTTACGACTTCACCCCAGTCATCGACCCCACCGTGGTAGGCTACCTCCTCTTGCGAGGTTAGCGCACCTACTTAAGGTAGAACCAACTCCCATGGCGTGACGGGCAGTGTGTACAAGACCCGGGAACGTATTCACCGCAGCATGCTGATCTGCGATTACTAGCGATTCCAACTTCATGCACCCGAGTTGCAGAGTGCAATCCGAACTTAGGCGATTTTTGAGGATCTGCTCAGGGTCACCCCGTCGCTTCCTATTGTAATCGCCATTGTAACACGTGTGTAGCCCAGGCCATAAGGGCCATGTTGACTTGACGTCATCCCCACCTTCCTCTGGCTTAGCACCAGCAGTTTCCTTAAAGTTCCCGGCATTACCCGATGGCAACTAAGGATGAGGGTTGCGCTCGTTGCGGGACTTAACCCAACATCTCACGACACGAGCTGACGACAGGCATGCAACACCTGTGATGGTCCAGCCGAACTGACCGACTAGTTTCTTAGTCGTACGACCACCATGTCAAGGCCTGGTAAGGTTTTTCGCGTAGCATCGAATTAAACCACATGTTCCACCGCTTGTGCGGGTCCCCGTCAATTCCTTTGAGTTTTAATCTTGCGATCGTACTCCTCAGGCGGAGTGTTTAACGCGTTAGCTACGACACCGAGATAAATCCCGACATCTAACACTCATCGTTTACTGCGTGGACTACCAGGGTATCTAATCCTGTTTGCTCCCCACGCTTTCGTGCAACAGCGTCAATAATCGTCCAGATAGCCGCTTTCGCCTCCGGTGTTCCTCCTAATATCTACGGATTCCACCCCTACACTAGGAATTCCGCTATCCCCTCCGATATTCAAGCCTTGCAGTTTCAGAAACAGCCCTTAAGTTGAGCTTAAGGATTTCATTCCTGACTTACAAAACCGCCTACGCACTCTTTACGCCCAATAATTCCGAGTAACGCTTGCCCCCTTCGTATTACCGCGGCTGCTGGCACGAAGTTAGCCGGGGCTTCTTCTGTGGGTACCGTCATTATCTTCCCCACTGAAAGAGCTTTACAACCCGAAGGCCTTCATCACTCACGCGGCATTGCTGGATCAGGCTTTCGCCCATTGTCCAATATTCCTCACTGCTGCCCCCCGTAGGAGTCTGGACCGTGTCTCAGTTCCAGTGTGGCTGATCATCCTCTCAGACCAACTAGAGATCGTTGCCTTGGTAGGCCTTTACCCCACCAACTAGCTAATCCCACATAGGCTCATCTTATAGCGATAAATCTTTCACCCTTAGGCAATATACGACATTAGCTACCGTTTCCAATAGTTATTTCGTACTATAAGGCAGATTCCTATGCATTACTCACCCGTCTGCCACTAATTAATAGATGCAAGCATCTATTAATCCGTTCGACTTGCATGTGTTAGGCATGCCGCCAGCGTTCACTCTGAGCCAGGATCAAACTCTCATGTTATGATCCAAAACTCTATAAGCAACTGACTTGCTACTAGTAAGCAGCAATAAGCTAACAAATAGAGCTCGTTAATTACCGCTGTCTTACCTCTTTTCTGTTTATACTTTTCAAAAGAGAAGAGATGATTTACATCTCTCGAAGAGGGCCGTATTTATAACCACGATTCCCTTAGGTGTCAACTACAACTTTTGAAATTTTTTATAAAATTTAATGAATAATTATAAAAATATGGATCTAAAGCAGGTTTTACTGCCTATTAGGACTACAAAAACTTTTTCATATTTTACTAAAGACGAAGAATTAAGTGAAGGAAATTTAGTAGAAGTTGAATTTGGGAGGCAAAATCTTGTTGGCATGGTGAGCACACAAACAGTATCAGACGTAAAAAATTTAGGTACAATTAAGCATATCAACAAAAAACTACCATATCAGTTCAAAAAGAATTTTATAAATTTCATTAATAGCGCATCCAATTACAACATCTCTGAGCCAGGCCTGATATTGAAATTATGTACAACTGATTTATCTGGCGGCAGCAGAGATAAAGAAATTAAGGAAGAGAATTTTGCATACCAACCAAATATAGTACTGTCCAACCAACAAGAGCAGGCCCTGCGCTCCATACTATCTGCTAATAATCCTATACTATTAGATGGCGTTACTGGCTCTGGTAAAACAGAATTATACTGCTATGCAATATATGAAATGATCAAAACATCAGGGCAAGCACTAATATTACTACCAGAGATAGCATTGGCAACCCAAATATCAGGACGCATCGCGCATATTTTTGGAAAAGATAGCGTTGTCAATTGGCATTCAGGAATATCACAGGCCAAAAAAAGAGTAATATGGAAAAATGTAATCAACGGTAAGATAAAATTAGTAATAGGCGCAAGAAGCGCCCTATTTTTGCCGTTTCTTGATCTTAAAATTATTATAGTGGATGAAGAACATGACTCCTCATTTAAACAAGAGGAATCTGTTATATATAACGCAAGAGACATGGCTATTTTAAGAGCACATGAAGAAAAATGTAAAATCGTATTATCATCCGCAACACCATCACTTGAAAGTAGGCTGAATGCACAAACTGGAAAGTACACGGCCGTTAAACTTGAAACAAGGTTCGGACAAAGCAAACTGCCAAAAGTCAAAATCATTGATATGCGCAAAGATGCCTCCAATCAATTCAGCTGGATCTCAAATGAGCTTATCTCCTCAATCCATGCAACCCTAAGCATCAATAAGCAATCCATGTTGTTTTTAAATAGAAAGGGTTATGCGCCACTTAGCATATGCCTAAACTGCGGATATAAAGAAAAATGCCCATATTGCTCATTTTCATTAGCCTTCTATAAATCAAGCAATACACTAAAATGTCACTACTGCAATTATCAGTGCACCGATATATCAACAACTTGCAAGCACTGCAATTATACTAAAGTACAATTACGAGGGATTGGTATAGAAAAAATTGAAGAAGACATAAAAATATTGTTCCCAGAAGCAAGAATTATTGCCTTAGATAGCAACGCAATCTCAACATATGAGAAAGCCGCAAAGTTAATTACAGCAATCTCTGCAAAACAATTTGATATCATAATTGGAACGCAAGTAATAGCAAAAGGGTTAGACTTTGAATCTATGCACCTAGTTGGAGTTATACAAGCAGACCCATATTGCCATGATTGCGATATACGCGGCATAGAGAAATCATACCAGCTATTGAATCAAATTGCAGGAAGGGCCGGAAGAAAAGAACAACAAGGAGTTGTACTTATGCAATCCTATAATACTAGCAACCCACTACTCACCAACATATTATTCAAAAAAGAAAAATTTTTAGAAGAAGAATTAACTGATAGAAACACATCATATATGCCACCATTTTCTAGATTAATATCTATTAACGCATCTGCAAAAAATGAAGAAAAATTAATTGATTATATGCATAAACTCAGAGATGCCGCGCCAGATATAGAAATATTAGGCCCAGCCCCCTCACCTATTAACATGATAAGGAATAAATATAGATATAGAATGGTTGTGCAATCCACCAAAGGGCTAAAAATACAGAAGGTAGTCAAACATTGGATAGATTCAGTCAAAAAGCCAGCATCAATACAACTTACTATAGATGTTGACCCATATAGTTTTCTGTAATAGTTGAAATATATACAATGAACAACCCCGTAGCAAGCTACGGGGTATCTAAAACAATCTTAATTCCCGTATATTAATTACGCAGCAAGCTGCGGGGAATACAACCCTAAAAGAGATTTAACTGATATGTAGCAGTAGATGCTTAAACTGTCTACCATGTAAATAAGGATGGAATAGGCTATGCATCAGCCATAAAGATTGCAAATTTCATATCATCGTTTTTCATATAGCTTGGGCAACAGAGCATGAGACGGTTTGTAAGACGTGAATAGAGATAATTTTGGCATAAATTGCCCTGTTTATTTCTCAATCTCATTTGCCTCCGCCATACATTAATCTATCTACATAAAGTTTATTGATTTGTAATTTATAAGTCGCTGTGATAGACAATTCCTGTACTTGCTGCTGTATTTGGCTTGCGAACATTTTAGAAAATTTATGAAGGATAACTTACAAATTTCTCCAGTAATGAACCTGATGGTGCAAGCAGCGCGACATGGCTGCAGGGCTATTAGACGTGATTTTTTTGAGCTAGAAAACTTAAGGTCCGTAGAAGATAAAATCAAGGCCTTTGTACATAAAGCAGAAAGAAAGGCTGCAAACGCTATAGTTCAAGCACTTGGAGAGCATCATAAAGGGTATGGTTTTATTATAGAAGATATGGAACCCATGGAGGGCACAGAGGATAGTGATGGCATATTACATAACTGGGTAATAGATCCTATAGATGGCACGTTGAATTTTATGCATTCTAATCCTAATTTTTCCATATCTATAGCGCTAGAAAGAATAAATGGTAATACAAGAGAATATATCGCTGGGCTTGTATACTCACCTATATACGAATCACTAATGTGGGCAGAGAAGGGCAAAGGTACTTACGTACTCCAAGAAGACGGGAGAGGAAGAAAAGTATTAGTCTCAAAAGAAAAAAGCTGGTCTACTTCTACAATTGCAATTAATAGCAATATGCTTTGCAATGAAGAAATCCTAATGCATCTCAAGAGTAATGGAATGAAGGCGAGGATATCAGGCTCATCAGCACTTGACCTTGCAAGCGTTGCTTGCGGTAGGGTAGATATCGCTATATGCGATGTATCGAGAAACTGGGATACAGCCGCAGGCACTCTTTTGGTTCAAGAGGCACGTGGACATATTGAAAAATACTCTGGCAATATCTCAATATTTGGCCATAGTTTCTATTGCTCAAAATTTTTAGGACGCAAACAATTAACTATTGGTAATGATAATTGCAACTAATTTATAATGTATTTACTACAACAATTAAGTTGACATCCAGTCTTGTTAACAAGGCAATAAGCTGATTCGCTTCGTATGCGCTATGGCAAGTAATATGGCGCGCTCTGCACAAAACAATCTTTGTAGAACACGGTGAAAAATCCTATGCAGAGGGCGCGTGTGCACACACTCACCACTGCTTTGCTATAGCAATTTAATTTGAGACAGTTTTAATATATAGCTTGGGCACAAGAGGCTGAGACAAATCCTATATAGTAATCGATTGAAATCTAATTTATCTTTTTAAAATGTCTCAAGTTTTATTGCCTATGCTATATTATATGCATAATATAAACATTTCTTAGAGGGTCAATGCGATACGCATAACTACTAAACAATGAGAAATTGGTTTATAAAAAGTAATAAATCAGCAATATCACTTTATGACAGTCACATTTATAGACGAGATAAGGTCGCGACCCAGATATGACGCTATATTTGTTCTTATCGCAGATTCAGACATCTTAACTTTCAATATAAAACCATTATTTCTTATACCAAGAATTAATTTTGCACCTACTTTAGAAAATACTAGCTGTACAGGAAAACAAAGCTTAGCAATATCAGTACCAACAATCCTCTCCCAGTGAAATGCAAGCTTGTCAAAAATAGAACCATTCCTTAAGCAGTGCTCAGCGACAAACTGATCTACATACTCAGCAACATGCTTAAACATATTTAACCAAAGAAAAATCTCGCTTTAAAACTTTTTATCACAGAAGAAATCTCAATACCACGATCAATTAATATATCAATATCTGGCTCTGTTCTAGAATATAGTAGCTTGAGCGCAATAGAAGTATAAATCCCAGCCAATAAAGATCTCTTTGTGTAGAAATTAAAATCAGTAGATCTATCCACACCAGCCTCACTCCAGATTAAATCCACAGTTCGCCATAAATATCTAATGCCAGTAAGATAGCATGATGGGCTTAACAGTTTCTTAAACGTTACACGAAACAAAGCCTTATTCTCTAACATGAGCTTAAAAATTATGCTAAGGCACAGTTTTATCTTTTCATGCGTTCTGAGGTTTGAGCTATCACACAACCTATAAGACTCCAACATTTGAGAATCAAAACAGTAAAGGAAAAATCCTATAATCTCGACCGTTCCAGCAGGAAATAAGATTCTACCAATCGACTTATCTAAACCAGCCTGAACAGAACAAATTTCTGGAATCTCATCTAGCCAGCCGGACTCTAAAGCCTGTACCTTAGCCTGATCAAGTATCTTGCTCTTGAGAAAAGATTGGTTATTTTGGACGCACATAAACACCAAACTAAGTTTTAATATAAGATAAGAGGAGCAACGATGATTAGTCAACATATAATAGTAAAACACAAACAAGAAGATTTTCTCAAGATGAGAAAATCTGGCAAATTAGCAGCAGATGTTCTTGATTTTGCTGAAAAAATCATAGCCCCAGGCATTACAACAAATAGCATAGATGAGCTATGCCATAAAATGATTATAGAAAATAATGCAATCCCAGCTCCACTAAATTATAACGGCTTTCCAAAATCCATCTGTACGTCTGTAAATCATGTTGTTTGCCATGGCATACCTTCTGATAAGATACTGAGAGTTGGCGACATAATTAATGTGGATATTACAGTAATAGTAGATGGGTGGCATGGTGATAGTAGTCGGACATTTTTTGTGGGCGGAAAATCAAATTGCAGCCCAATTGCTGTGAAGCTCGTATCAACAGCATATGAGTGTATGATGCTTGGGATAGAGAAAGTAAAACCTGGATTAGAATTAAATGAGATTGGTAAAATAATACAAAAGCATGCAGAAGGACTAAAATTCTCTGTTGTGAGAGATTATTGTGGGCACGGTATAGGCCAAAAATTCCACGCAGAGCCTAATGTACTACATTATTATAACCCACATTATTCCGTCAAGTTAGAGCCAGGAATGTTTTTCACTATAGAACCTATGATAAATGCTGGCGGATATGGAACAAAATTGCTCAAAGATGGTTGGACTGTTGTTACAAGGGATAAATCTTTATCCGCGCAATTTGAGCATACCATAGGAGTAACAGAAAGCGGATTTGAGATATTTACTATTAATTAAAATACTACAGAATAAAGCGATTCATTTCACGCACTCGCTGCATAACGGTTGACTCACCACAAAATAGGTAATATATAGCTACGCACTTATTTTTATGGTCTATAAGGTTGTCTTCTAAGGTATCTGTTAGGTTTAATAATGTGGATTTCTCTTTAGAGGTCCTTAAAAGGAAAGTGAGGATGGAGGGTATATTCAGAATATACAAAATTAAAAGGTATTTCGAAACTGCTTCCGAAATCAAGATGAGGAAGAGAAAAGAGTCCGTCATGAGAGCCAAAAAGAAGAGGCAAACCCAAAATTCTTAATTAATAATTTTGATCTATGGACCAGCTCGGTGTTGCGGTACATTATGGCTTTAGCTATGATCCTGGGCTACTTAGGATCATTGAAAGAACTGGTGGCGCGTCATTGTTCGGTATAGATATCTGGAGGTTGTATGAGCTGTATTGGCTCGATATGAGCGGAAAACCTTGTGTACATACAGGCGTGCTTTCGTACGATTCTAGGTCAAAGTATATTTTGGAGTCCAAATCTGTAAAGCTGTATCTCATGTCTTTAAATGAGCATAGATTTTCGTCTACACAAGAGGCAAAAGAAACTATTGCACGTGATATTGAATTGCTACTAAAGAACAAAATAAATCTCAAGATACAAACCATTGCGGATACCAAATATGGCAAAGAGATTAATGGCATTTGCATAGATGGCACGCTCATAACTGAAGTTAGGGTCTATGATAAAATTCAATGTGATCCAAATAGAGATGTGCATGAGCGATTATATAGCAATGTGCTAAAATCAAATTGCCCAGTTACTTCGCAGCCGGATTACGGCTCTTTGGTGATTGAATATCATGGCAAGAAAATTGATGAGGCATCGCTTCTATCTTATATAATATCCATAAGAAATCAGAATAAGTTCCATGAGGATTGCATTCAAGAGATTTGCGAAAAGTTATTGACTGATTGCAAACCTGATTACATTACTGTAACTGGAATGTATAACAGAAGGGGCGGCATCGATATAAATCCTATCAGAAGCAATCACGTAGATTTTTACCTAGATATTAGCAGAACTATAAGGCAATAAAGCTTATATTGACATGTATAAAATATAGTATGTTGACTCATTTTTAACAAAAGTCACTGGCAGAAAGATTAAAACATTTTCTACCAGTAGCAATAGCTATGGATTCCAAGTTATTGATGCCAAGTCGTTAGTGAAGAATCATTTGAGCCATTCTCTATTACACCTCCAAGAAAATCGCATATAGCATCATCTGATGAATGAGCTGATCCATCACTTTCTTCCAACATGCATTGCATTCCTAAAACTGTTGTGTGCCCTTGTAAATAAAACTCAATTACGTCTAGATTCTTTACCCCATTCAATCTTGCTTTATCTATATCCACTATACTGAGCTCTATAAGACGTGGCAACATATCTAATAATTCTTTATGCAGCGTAGAACCACCTTGCTCTCTAGCCTTAGATATTACATCTATTATCTCCTTTATCAGAATACAGGCTGAGTACCTTTAATAATGTCTTTGCAAGTTTGTTATCGTTTTGGCATTGCCTTGCATTATGCTCCTCAATCTCTTGTTTAAGCTTACTTGCTTCATCACCATTAAGCTCTTGTCTCATAACTTTATTGTTCAAAATATTATCACGTAATAGAGTGCTAATGTAACGCTGGATAATGGATATCTTACATAAAGTTTTATAATGTTCTGCTTTGGTGGTTGTAAAGTCAATGAGTACAGTCTTAAGTATCTCTTGATAATCTTCTGGTGTTCCGCCGCCTTGGTGTTCTGCATCAAATTTTTGCATTTCTGTGCCTGCTTTTGCTGAAAATTTGTCTAGTTCTGCTTGCGGTAGCCCCATTTCTAATATCGCACCCCTCACAAGCTCTAGGTACCTATTTATGTAGAGTGATCGCTTAATCACAGGAAGGAGCTCATTTAAGCTATTCACAGTATTGGACATAGCATTGCATGCTGCACCCATCACCTTACCTACCGACTCAATTAGTATATGTAATTCCTTTTTATAGTCCAATATATTTGGGGCCTGAGGTTCGGTGCTACATTGTTGATTAGGCATATACAATAATAAATAATAATAACAATCAATCATTAATATTGAAATTCAGCACACAATCCATCAAAACATGGCATTATTATGTTGGAAATGAATGCATAAATGCACAGTATATTTTGCTTGCACTATAAGTAATGCTTTGTACCTTATAATTTATTAGTTGGCCTATGCACAAATATCTCCTCACACCATGCATAATACACTCTGAGCAAATTCTTGAAGTAACAAGATCAATTATTTGGCAATTGGTGAGGATTTTTTATAAGTTGGACTTTTTGAATCTGAGAGCAACATGATAGAAATTCTTCTATTGCTGATAGCATATGGGTTTTCATTATCTAGTGGGTCTGTATCAGAGAGCGAAACAACTCTATGTATTCTTTCTGGCGGTATACCATTGCTTAAAAGAAATCCCAACGCAGATATTGCTCTTTCTGAAGAAAGTGCCCAGCTGGCATAACCATCAGTTCTTACAACGGGTTTTTCCGTATGACCACTAACAGAAAGTGGACTATTGGAATATTTGATTAATGATATTATTTTGGACAGTATAACTTGCGCATTTTTTGAGAGCGTAGATCCGTTATTTTCAAACATCGGATATTTGTTTTGATCAACGATTTCTATCAGCAACCCTTCTGGTTTTTTTACTATATTTATGTTATCGCGAAATGCACTTAGTGTTAGATCACCTTTTATTTCCGCTATCATGGCTTCTTGTGATGCAGTTACATGATCTGGATACTGATCAGTTGTACTGCTAGGCATGGCATTATCAGCATTTGTCATATCCTCTTCCTTTTTTGCAGTAAACATGCTGAATGAAGGCTCAAAGAACATTGCTATATTTTTTAATGTTTCTGATGGCGCGGAATTTAAAATCCATAGCATCATAAAGAGCGCCATCATGGCAGTCATAAAATCGGCATATGCCACCTTCCAAGCACCACTTTTTATTTCTGGTAGCGATGACTTTTTCCTTTTTTTGGCTATTACTGGTTTTTTCATATTTGTACTTTCTGCAATACTTTCTCTAAGTCTTCAAAAGAAGGCTTCATACTAGAAGGAAGAACCTGCCTTGCAAATTCAATAGATATTGCTGGTGGATTACCATCTGCATGTGAGGCTATTGCTGATTTGACAGACTCAAACACAGAGATTTCATAATCAGAAAATTTCTCAAGAAAATTAGAAACAGGGGCAATAACGCAATATGATAAGAAAACACCAGCAAATGTACCAACAAGCGCAGAGGCGATCCTCGCACCGAGCACCGCAGCATCAGCGCCCACAGATGCCATAGCCGTAATAACTCCAAGTACCGCTGCAACAATACCTATGGCAGGTAACGCATCAGCCAATTTTGCTATTGCAGAATAAACACCATATAGCTCTGCTTTTTTCCTCTCTATATGCCTATCCATAAGGTCTACAAGGTCATAGCCTTTATCAAAGCCCATAACAAGCACCCTCATATAATCGCAAAAAAAGTTCACCACCTCCACGCCTGATGGCATTTCTATAAGTTTTTTGAATAAATGGCTAGTAGACGGCGCATCCAGGTGTTTTTCTAATTCCACAACACCATTTTTATGCACAAATCTTAGCACAGATGATATAGAGGATAATAGCAGAACACCAGCTTCCTCGTTATAAGCATCCGCTTTACTTAATTTTTTTACCCCATTCCATACATAAGATCTTATAGACTTATTTGTACTAAATACAAATGCACCAATCCCACAACCAGCTATAATTAACCATTCAAATGGGTGCAATAGTATGGAAAGCAAACCACCATTTCCTAAATATCCAGTGATCAAAGATCCAAAAACTATCGATAGCCCTATAATGCTTGACATAAGAGAATATAATTTAAGCTTAAAAAAAGTATAATATTAGTATTAAAAAGTAAAGATAATCAAAAATATTGCATCACGCCCCCAAAAATAAGGATCTTGACTACACCCTCAATTAAGATATATTGTTCCCTCACCTCTGGGCTTGGGGTGTAGCCAAGCGGCAAGGCAACGGTTTTTGGTACCGTCATCCGGTGGTTCGAATCCATCCACCCCAGCCATCATATTTGCGAATATGCTCAGCAAATCCAGATATTAGAGTTGCGCGACCCACGCTGCCAAAAATTGGTTACGTGCGCTATTGATAGACAGAAATTTAAAGTTGTTGATCTCTTTCTAGTATAACGCCTGTGGAGCTCTTCCAAAGATTTACTAATCCGCTCTATAATAAACGAGCTTGGCACAAATCTACACTATCTCTATCCACATTATTCCTGCGCCACCTAGGTACAATTTTATAATCGTTCTTAACCCCCATTTTCATTGTGTAGCTTACAGCTCCTGCGCATTTGTACCTTTACTCATCATAGCTCTTCGCCTTCATGCCACGACGTTTAAGCCCAAGCACCCTCTTTTTACTTCTTTTTATACCTAAAGTTAGTAATATAATATAAACGTGAACCCGCACCATAGTCAATGGTGCGGCCGAAAAGACTTGAACTTTCACCCCCTTTCGAGGACAACGCCCTCAACGTTGCGTGTCTACCTATTCCACCACGGCCGCAACACAGAATATACCAATACATGGCATCGAACCCTTTTAAATTGGAAAATTCATTAAGTAAAGTCCAAATTTATCTGTAATAATGATTCAATAACTATAAGGAGATTCAATGCATATAAATTATATAGCAAAGCTCTTTTAAACCTTTTTATATAGCAGCATATTATTATCAACCATATCTAACCTACTGCAACAAGTACAACTCTGAATATTCACACTGCGCTTGTTGCAGTTTCTATATAGCTGCTTCACTTGAAGCCACAAATTAAAAGAAGAATAAAGCCAATTAATATAGGCTGTATCACAAAGTGTATTCTATCTCAATACAACAACTATACATAAAATAAGTTCTATAAAGGCATGCTTTGAGTGATAATAGCTTTGAGATCGTGCATAATATCGTTCACTTTTTCCACACCAGACGCTGATTTCACATAGAAGATCTTTGCCTTCGGATTAGAAGGTAATGAGACGATACTAATTTCAACTAATCTCAACTCTTCTATATATCTTAATGCACCTTCTTTTTTATACTTTATTATGTCAAAACCGATGCTTAGCCCATCTATGACTCCACCCTTCACAAGATCATATGCCATTTTTCCGTAATGCGTGCCAAGATTGAGCTTGCACTCTATGTAAAGCCCCCTCTCATCCTCTTGTATTAGTGTGATTTTACCTATTTGTTTATGAAAATCATGATAAAGCAAAAGTTGAATATCGCATGTTTCAATCTGTGTATTATCGAATGCCCCTGGAAGGATTATATCGCCATCTGCATCCTTAATATTAAAAATACTTGCATAACCCTTTAATTGTCCGTTTTCTTGAGTATCTAGTATATTATGTATACTTTTTGTTTCCATATATTAATTTATTATCAGTGAACTATTGGTTATTAAAATCTGAGCCTAAAATATATTCTTGGGAAAATATGAGTAGGGACAAAACAACTATCTGGAATGGCGTAAGAAACTATCAGGCGCAGCGATATATGAAGATAATGCAAAAAGGTGAACTGTGCTTTTTTTATCATTCTGGCAGCGAAAGAAGGATAGTTGGTATTGTTCATGTAACTTCCGAATCATATTTTAAGGATAAAGATGAGCCTAATCTAGTTAACATAGAGGTTTCTTTTTATTCTAATATTGCAAAGCCAATTGAGCTTTCCATGATCAAAAGCATAGAGCCGAATTGTATATTATCTATACAACCAAGACTCTCAGTAGTACCTTTGAATGTAGATTTATGGAACAAGATTACTCTCTACTCAAATTCATGATATTACACTATATACTAACTCAATAGCCAGGAAGTAGGATTAGATGCTTATTTCCTTATATTGTGATATGAAATAACTAGATACACAGCTATATAAGGATTTAGTCAGTTGTATTATTCACCTTGATTACTGAAACAAATCTACTAGATTGATTAATATTGAAAAATGCCTCCACATAGAAGGCACCACTACTATCTTTCCTCACAGTGCCAATCCTTATTCCTGGCGGAAATATTTTAGCATCACCAGATGTCAAAACAATTTCACCCTCAATATTACCAACATCTTTAGGTAAGTATTTTAATAGTATGCGAGAACCATTACCAAACGTAATACATTTAATATTACTTTTTGAGAGGATAACGGGGATTTTGACTCCATAAGAATACATTAATTTTGCTCTAGATGTTTTATCCTGAACTGAATATAAAATTGCAACAAAGTTATCTTTACTTACTACTACTTGCCTTTCTTTCAGACCTTGGTTTGCACCAGCAAAGACCAAGATAGTACTTTCTGTAATATCTGGAGAAAGTGGTAGAAATTCGCTAGTGATATAATCACACTCATAGCTTGATGTATAATGTGATACGTTCTTGATCTCCTCTATTTCTGCGCTCAGTGTTTTATATTCAACAATCTGTGATTCTAATCTAGAGACCTTGAGCCTTAGATACTCATTCTCACGCACAGCGCCTATATAATCAAATACTTTATAGTATACATCTGGAATCCTAAACGAAGCATACTGATAAGCACTAATCATGAATCGATCTATAGCCTCTTGTATATGCGGTCTATACATCAATGTAAAAAAGACTAACAATCCACAAGTCAATATTGAAAAAAAGAGACTAGCATTCAACACAATGGCACGCATTGCGGCCCTAACCAGCGATGTTTTTTGCTTTACGACTTTATCACGCTTGCTGCTGAACATTTTGTCTTCTTGCTTTTAGTTCCTTAAAGTCATCACCAGCATGATAAGAAGATCTAGTAAGTGGGCTAGAGGATACCATCAAAAAGCCCTTTATCTTAGCCATAGTTGCATAAAGTTCAAATTCTTCAGGTGTAACGTATCTATGCACGGGCTCATGCTGCTGAGTAGGCTGTAGGTATTGCCCTATAGTTAGAAAATCAACGTTAGCGGCCCTAAGATCATCCATCACCTGTAGAACCTCTGCTTTACTTTCACCTAACCCAACCATGATACCAGATTTGGTAAACATCTCTCTATCCATCCGCTTAACATTGTTTAATAAATTCAATGAGTTGAAATATCTGGCACCAGGTCGTATTTTATTATACAGCGATGGCACTGTTTCAATATTATGGTTAAAGACGTCTGGTTTTGCGCTCACCACAATCTCCATAGCCCCATCTTTTCTCAAAAAATCAGGTGTGAGCACTTCGATCGTTACGTTTGGAGATAACTTTCTTATTTGCCTAATGCAATTTGAGAAATGATTTGCTCCACCGTCAGCAAGATCATCCCTATCTACAGACGTTATTACAACATGGCTCAAACCCAGCTCCATGACCGCAAGCGCTATCTTTTCTGGTTCATGTGGGTCCAACAGCTCAGGTATTCCAGTTTGAACATTGCAAAATCTACAAGCCCTTGTGCAAACGCTACCCAATATCATAAATGTAGCATGCCCCTTATCCCAACATTCACCTATATTGGGGCACGCCGCCTCCTGACAGACAGTATTCAATCCATGTTTCTTCATTACGGATGCTGTGCCAGAGCTATCAAACCCAACCTTAGCTCTAACTTTGATCCAGCTAGGCTTTGTGAGCTTATCTACCCCATATCCCAGACTACCATGCTCCAGATGATTCATAACAACAAAACACAAACTTCTAGATGCAATAGAGACCACAGCACCAACCCTGTATACAAAACACAAAATGCTGCAGAACTCGTGCACACAGCAGCATACACCCTCCTACTATAAGATACAATACAGCGGCCGAAAGATACAAAATATCTCAATTTACAATGATTTAATGTATAGATTGCACTATATCCCAGGCCGTACCCACTTCATGGTGCCCAGCCCTGTTCCTTTTTGGCACAATACTATTAGATTTAAAGAACTCTAATATGGTATCACTAGCACTACTATCAGATACAGGCTCCCCAGTTGTTTTATTAATATATACTGATGTGATGCTGGCTGGTATTTTGAATTGATCTGACTTTTTGCTGTAATTCATTTTTTGCATTAAATCGATAAATATTGGCAATGCAATGCTGTAACCGCCCTCCCTCTTACCTAGTGTTTCTGGTTGATCAAAGCCTACAAACACACCGATTGTTATATCAGATGAAAACCCTATAAACCAAGCATCAAAACTATTATTAGTAGTTCCAGTTTTACCTGCAATACCATGCCCAAGACGTTTTGCCCTTATTGCTGTACCCCTTTGTACCACATCCTGCAGCATAGAAACCATCTGAAAATTCACATCCTCATTGATTACTTTCTTATTTTGGTAATGCACAAATGGTTTCTTATAATCTGTAAAAATGTTAGATTTATCACTATATAACATGTTGCCATCGGCGTCGTATATACTTTCTATAAACCGCGGGGACGGCATTGTACCATTGCTAGGAAATGCGTTATAAGCTGTCGTTATATCAATTAGTGATGTTTCAAGTGCCCCCAAGGCGATTGAATAATTCGAGTAATTTTCTTCTACAGAAAAGCCAAACTTTCCTACATATTTTGCTAAATTTTGTATTCCAAGTTCGAGGGCGAGCCTCACTGTTGCTATATTTCTAGATTTTTCGAACGCTGTTCTAAGTGTTATGTCACCCAAATAATTACCACCATAATTATGTGGTGACCATGCCTTTGAGAAGCCATCACTTAGTACTGAGATTGGAGCATCTGAAATTAAGAAATTTGGTTCATAGCCATTGTCTAAAGCTGCAAGATAGATGAATGTTTTAAAGACAGACCCAGGCTGTCGTTTTGATTGCACGGCTCTATTAAAACTACTCTTCCTATAATCGTAGCCACCTATCATAGCCAATACTTTGCCACTTTCTGGTTCTAGAGCAACTATAGATCCTTCAAGCCTCGGATCTTGCTGTAAAATGATTTCTTTATTATTCGAGATTGTAAATAACACCACATCACCAACTTTAAGATTATTTATAATCCAACTATTTCCCTTAGATGTTATATCGTATATGCCACCATCCTTAACACCAAGAAGTGTTTTACCATCTTTCTTACCTAAAAATACCCCAATCGATAACCCACTTAAATGCCAAGGTAACTTGACATTAGAGAGCTGATCGGACCAATTATTTAGCGAGCTCAGGGAGGTAAATGGAGCATACCAACCCATTTTTTTGGAATGATTTTCTATGCCCAGTCTTAGGGCATTAGAGGCGGCTTTTTGTACCTTTAAATCCATATATGTATTAACTGCCACACCCCCTCTTTCAAATAGTTCATCACCTATCAACCTCCTTGCCTCTTTTTCAACAAATTCTGTGTAATATAGGTTATTTGGTTCTAGCGTTTTTTGCGCTCTGTGAGTTCCAAGATCAGTCTCAATTGAGCTTTTATATTCTCTCTCGTTAATAAACCCATCCTCCAACATTTTCTTTAAAATCCAATTCCTCCTAGTTTTAGCCCTTATATTATTCACAAATGGATTCAATGATGATGGCGCTTTTGGTAATGATGCTAATAATGCTGCCTCAGGTATGGTAATATCTTGCAATGGTTTTTGAAAGTATGTGGTAGATGCCGCAAGTATACCGTACGAGCCTTGCCCGAGAAAAATTTCGTTTAAATATAGCTCCATTATCCTCTCTTTTGATAAGACATGGCTTATTTTAATTGCAAGTAATGCCTCTTTTGCCTTCCTAAGTAATGTACGCTCATTACTTAATAGGAATATTCGTATAACCTGTTGCGTAATTGTGGAGCCGCCTATTAACCTTTTGCCAGAAAATGATGCAAGTGCACTTTGCAATGTAGCCCTTGCAATGCTCTGCACATCTATGCCAATGTGAGAATAAAAGTTC
Organism: Candidatus Cyrtobacter zanobii; assembly: GCF_021811845.1. Classification (GTDB taxonomy): domain Bacteria; phylum Pseudomonadota; class Alphaproteobacteria; order Rickettsiales; family Midichloriaceae; genus Cyrtobacter; species Cyrtobacter zanobii. Next base: position 23,388 of record NZ_JAJBJB010000004.1, read on the forward strand.
TTATCTTCAGCTGCTATAAAGGCTAGAATGACGTGTTTTGGAATATCTTTATATTTGACATAAATACGGTTCTCCTTACCAATGGAGTCAATTAGGTTTGCGCTGTTATCATAGATTCTGGCCTGTCGTAACGGTTTATAATTTAATATTGCTTCATGATTTGGCAGCTCGCTTCTTATAAGTAGCACAGCACCTATAAACGAGATGAAAAAAAATGCGATGAGTAACAGAGAGTAATATACGACCCTCGATAACAGATTTGTAACAGAAACGAGGATCCCTAATATCATCACTTTGCAAGCAAATGACTCTCTTTCATTATATGTTGAGCGCAAGATAGCTTCGTGATCGCCTTCACACTAACCCCCTCTTCGATCATTTCAATAAGGTTAAGAGCGGAATCAGCTTCAAGCTCCCTCGCTCCGCTGTCTGTGTATACCAAATATACCTTATCATGCAATTTATATTTTACATTAAACTCGTAATCTAGAAATTCTCTTAAATTTGAATCAATCTCGCCTAAGCTTAAACCGCCTAATGCATAAAAATTTCTGTAAGAGAGCGTCCCAAGATTAATATATTTCAGGATCATAGAGTGAACAAAATTTATAGCATTTATAGTATGTATGTATACACATGAATAGCAAATGAATTTATGATTCTGGAGCTTATATATCATAAGGATCAATTAAGCATAAATCTGATAATTTTATTCAAGCACACTGCAAACAATGCTGGATTTTAGCGCGCGCACTGCCTGAGCCTTCACTAATCCACCTAACTTAACCTCTTTTCCTTCTAACTTTATAGTGGAAAAATCTGCCGCTTTACCAGTGCCACCACCCTCTGCGATTACATCAATTACCTTGCCAACTTGCGCCTTATAATGCTCGCATAATATGTCCGAGCCAAGTGCCCTAAGTGTTGCAGCCCTTTCTTTGCGCACCCTCTTATCCACCTGAGGCATTCTAGCTGCAGGTGTACCATCTCTTTCTGAATATGGAAAGACATGCAGGTGTGCGATTTTAAGATCTTGAATTAGATTAAATGTATTGAAGAACATCTGGTCTGTTTCTGTTGGGAAGCCAGATATAATATCTGCGCCAAACACAACATCGCCCCTTGCTGCTCGTGCGCTTTTGCAAAAATTTATAATATCATCCCTGGAATGTCTTCTTTTCATGCGCTTTAGTACCATATCGTCACCTGCCTGCATACTAAGATGCAAATAAGGAGCTAGTCTCTTTTCGGTAGCAAAAAGCTCAAGAAAATCATCGCCTAATTCAGCAACATCAACAGAAGAGAGTCTAAGCCTAGGTAATTCTGGCAACATGCGTAAAATTCTCGTAAGGAGCTGTGTAATACTAGGTTTTCCTGGTAAATCAGAGCCATAATCAGTAATATCTACCCCTGTAAAAACAACCTCATTATATCCATTTTGCATGGCATTTTTTACTTTTGCATATACCTCACCAACTGGGATACTGGTACTGACCCCCCTACCCTGTGGTATGATACAAAAAGTACAGCTGTGATTGCACCCGTTCTGAATTTGGATATATGCCCTGGATTTCTGTGGTACTGTTTTGAGCGGCAGTACATGGCCTGGTACAGCATCTTTCCGCAATATTTTATCATATGATGTATGATGCAACTTGTTTTGGTTATCAATGATAAAATCGACCATAGCCTCATACTTTTTGCCATTTACAGTAGAGGCGCATCCAGTCAATATTACTCTTTTATCAGGGCTCTCACGCCTTATTCTGCGTAATGTCTGGCCGAGCTGGCGCTCAGCTTCCTTGGTTACGGCACAGCTATTAACCAACACAACATCCGCAAGGTCGTACCCACCAGAATGAAGTAACTTACTTATCTCATCACTTTCATAACTATTCAGTCTGCAACCAAATGTTATAACCTCCATCAAAATTACAAATACGCACAGGACCGCGCATTATACTATCTTTCCATAACTACCTCAACATACAATAAAAATCTTTTTTGTATACTAAAATTGGATGAGCACTCTATTTAGAGTATTCCAAGACAGATAGTAGCATGTTGCCATAGGTCTTCTGACTAAGCTGCTGAAAGGTTTCTGGCATATTTATGGCTGAATTTTTACCATACTCAACAATCACTATGCTGCCATTACCTAAGTATCCTGATCTTGATAATATGCTTAATGTTTTATTCAAAAGATCTTGCTCGTATGGCGGGTCTATATATATAAAATCATAAGTAGTGGTTGCTGATGGAAGATTTGTAGCATCACAAACCTTAAGGCTAAATTGCGATTCATCACATTTGAGATGGTTTAATATTTTTTTAACCAAATCTATACAGCTAAATTCGTTATCTATAAAAGTAACGTGATTTACTCCACGTGATATTCCCTCTATACCAACAGACCCAGTCCCACAACAGAGATCTAGCATATTTATTTCATCAAACGATTTTTGGCGAGTACTCAGTATGCTTGATATAATATTAAAAACAGCCTCCCTTAATTTTGCTGTAGTAGGCCTTGTGGTTTTAGGGATGAACCCAGAGATTTTTCTACCTTTAAATTTTCCAGATATTATTCTCATAAAATCTATAAATAATTTTCAATTATTGTTATATCTTTGACGTTTTTGAGGAGTAGCAAATTTTCATAGGAGATATATAGGTGCGGAATATCAAAAATCACCACAGCATCACCTAAATCAGCTCGCAGCCTTGTTAATATACCACCTTGGCCCACAGAGGTGAAGCTCACAAGTTTCTCAACTGCCTCATAAGCGCTGACATATATATCACACGAGCTAATAGAAAGCCGTGCAACTTTATCCAATTGCTCTAATTTTTCTACTATCATCCTGATCCTTTGTCCATCATTCTTTATTGCTATAGTGCATAAAACCTGATCACCCTCGTTATTTATATCATTTGTTTTATATAGCAGATCTTCATCAAATATCGACAAGTCTAGTACGCCACTTTCATCTGTCAGCTGCAAAAAGGCAAATTTACCGCGTTTTGAAGATTTTATTTTTTTAGATGTGACTATACCGGCCACTTTAAAAGTAGACGATGTTACGTAGCTGGGCAAATTATGAATATAAGATGCAGGCGTAATGTTAAAATGTTCGAAAAATTTGCGATATAATTCAAATGGATGAAAAGAGATATGCGTACCTAGAAAATCAAATTCGTGATTCGATTTCTCGAATATTCCCCATTCCTCAATATCCACCACTGCTCGATTTGAATTTTCTATGAGCAGGCTTTGTTGTTGTGGCGCATTGCCTTCTTTTTTAATCAGCAAATCGATGCTTTGAAATAGCGCCTTTCGATTACTATGTAGCACATCAAGGGCACCAGATTTAATTAGCCCCTCCATCATTCGCTTATTGATTAAATGGGCGCATCTATCTAGAAAATCATCTAAATCTTTAAATTTGCCATTTAAGATCCGCTCTTTGCAAATTTTCTCTACAGCGCCCGCTCCAACATTCTTAATCGCACCTAATCCGTAAAATATTTGATCATCTACTATAGAAAATTTTACCGTAGATATATTAATATCAGGTGATGCTACCTTAATGCCAGAAAACTTTGCATTATTGCAAAACATTGATATTTTATCTAGGTCATGAAGTTCGAAATTTAGTGCTGCGGTTAAAAATTCTATTGTATAATGGGCTTTGAGGTATGCTGTTTTATAAGAGATGATCGAATATGCAGCTGCATGTGATTTGTTAAAGCCATAGCTTGCAAACTTCTCAATAAAGGCAAAAAGCCTTTGAGCATCTTCTTCGGTGATAGAGTTTTGGATACTTCTTTCAATAAAGATTGCTTTTTGCTCCTCCATGGCCTTTTTACTTTTCTTGCCCATTGCCCTCCTTAAAAAATCGGCCTCTCCCATGGAATACCCTGCAACTTTTTGGGCAATTTGCATCACTTGTTCTTGATATATTATTATACCGTATGTGTCTTTCAATATCCCCTCTAGCAGTTGGTGCGGATATTCCACATTTAAGTACCCATGTTTCCTGCTGATATAATCAGGCAAATTATCCATAGGCCCTGGGCGGTATAATGATGTAAGTGCAATAAGATCATCAATTTTGTCTGGTTTTAGTTTTTTAATTGCCTCCTTCATACCAGCGCCTTCGAATTGGAATATACCCTCTACATTCCCACTAGATAGGAGTTCGTATGTTTTCTTATCACTATATTCACTGGAAATATCGATTGTTATATTTCTATGATGCTTTACTAATTTTACCGCATCATCTATCACGCTAAGTGTTCTAAGGCCTAGGAAATCGAATTTCATTAACCCAGCAATTTCAGCGTGTTTTAATGAATATTGTATTACTGGTATGTGTGAGTTAGCATCTTTATATAATGCAACAATTTCTTGTAGTGGCCTATCTGCAATGATGATTCCAGCTGCATGTGTGGAGACGTGTCTATTAATTCCCTCAAGCTGTAAACTAATGGATAATAGCTTCTCTATTGATTTGTCATTTTTGCTCATTTCCCTGAGGTTATGATCAAGGTCTATTGCTTCCTTAAGGGTAATTGGGTTAGCTGGGTTATTAGGCACCATTTTGCATATTTTATCCACTTGCCCGTATGGTATTTGCATCACCCTACCAACATCCCTAAGCACGGCTCTTGCCTGGAGCTTACCAAATGTAATTATACTGGCCACCTTATCACAACCATACTTCTGCCTTACATACTCAATAACTTCTTCCCGCCTCTCTTGGCAAAAATCTATATCAAAATCAGGCATTGAGATCCGTTCTGGATTTAAGAACCTTTCAAAAAGTAATCCGAATTTAATTGGGTCGATATCTATAATCTGAAGAGCCCAAGCAACTAAGGAGCCAGCACCAGATCCCCTTCCAGGACCAACTGGTATTCCATTTACTTTGCTCCATTTAATAAAATCTGAAACAATAAGAAAATAGCCAGAAAAGCCCATCCTCTTTATTACTTCTAGCTCATATTCTAATCTATTTATATATTCCGCTTGTTGTAATTTTGGTAAATTTATAGTCAATTTCTCAAGTTCTGCTCTAGCCTGGAGCGATATATCTTCATCTTCATTAGAAGAAAATTTTGGTAATAATGGATTTCTTTTTTGGGGCCAAATTGAGCATTTTATTGCAATGAGCTCAGTATTCTCTATAGCCTCTGGAAGATCTTTAAATAACTCCTCCATTTCTTGTGTGCTTTTAAAATAATGCTCCTTATTTGAAAATTCTCTATCTTCGCTTTGTGCAAGAAATGTTCCATTTGATATACAAAGCAACGCATCATGCGCCTCATTATCATCTTTGTTAATAAAGTGTATTGGGTTAGTGGCCACTATTGGGGTGTTCGTCTCATATGCAATATTGAGCAAAATATCTTCTTGAGTTTGGCTGATACTCCCATCTCTCACTATTTCGATGAATAGATCATTGTGAAAAATTGTCCTGAATGATATTATAGCATCATAGTAGTTTTTTTCGTTGAAATGGATATTTGAAGCTCCACTAATTGCTAAGATGCCTTCATTATGCGCCGTAAGATTTAAAAACTCTATGCAATTTTCGCTATCGTCAGATAAAAATGAATCTGTAATCAGCTTTAGCATGTTCTGATACCCGCGGGCGTTTTTTGCAATTAGTAAGACATCCAGCATCTTATTGCCATGCTTAATAAATGTACTGCAACCTATAAGTGGTTTAATGCCTAATTGTATGCATTCTAGTGTAAATTCCATGGAGGCACATAAATTCTTTTTATCTGAAATGCAAAGTGCACCCATTTGATTTTTATGTACTGTTGTTACCAACTCTTTCACCCTAACAGTGCTTTTCCCTATCGAATAATCAGAATACACTCTCAAGTGTGTAAAATTTTTGCAATTTAAAAACGACATGTCTTGCAATACAGGTAAATACTAATCTATAATTCAGTTATTCTGGGGTTTTTAGGTTGTCGGTAATCATGGACGCACTCATGTTATCTAGGGTACAGTTTGCAGCAAACATAACTTTCCACATTTTATTTCCAACTTTTACTATATCATTAGCTTGGTTTTTACTATTTTTTAAACTGAAATACAATTCTACTAATGATCAAAGGTGGTTAGATGCGTATAAGTTTTGGGTGAAAATCTTTGCGCTTTCATTTGCGCTAGGAGTTGTTAGTGGCATTACAATGTCGTTCCAGTTTGGTACTAACTGGCCTGGATTTATGGAGAAAGTTGGAAACGTGGCCGGCCCATTGCTTGGGTATGAGGTGCTGACTGCATTCTTTTTAGAAGCTACATTTCTTGGTATAATGTTATTTGGAACAAACAAGGTACCAAATTGGCTTCACAATCTCTCAATAGTACTAGTTGCGCTTGGAACTATGCTGTCGGCTTTTTGGATTTTAGCGTTAAATTCATGGATGCATACACCTGCTGGCTATGAAATTATTAATGGTGTGGTGCACCCTAAGAATTGGTTTGAGATAGTGTTTAATCCATCCATGCTGGCCAGGTTCACCCATATGATCCTTGCATCATTTGTCACTAGCTGCTTTTTAGTGGCGGGTGTATGTGCGTACAAGTACCTTAAGGGCGATAGATCTGATATGATATCGTTGAAATTTTCAATGTATGTTGCTGCTATATTGGTGCCAGTGCACATATTTTCTGGAGATATTTTAGGCCTGAATTCTTTAGAGCATAGACCGCAAGTAATAGCTGCCATAGAGGGTATATGGGAGACTGAAAGTAGTGTACCATTCTTACTGTTTGCTGTGCCAGATGAACAACAACGTAAGAATCATTTTGAAATAAAGTTGCCCAAAATTGGCAGTTTATTATTGACGCACAGTTGGGATGGAGAGATCAAGGGGTTGAATGAGTTTGAAGGTGAGCACCCACCAGTTGCCATGATATTTTATCTTTTTAGATTAATGGTGGGCATAGGGTTTTTGATGTTAGCCGTTTCATGGTTTGCAAGCTATAAGTTATGGAAAGAGAACAAGATCACAAATAAATTTCTTAATATTCTGCTTGTTGCAATGACGTTTTCAGGCTCTATAGCAACTATATCTGGTTGGTATGTAACGGAAGTTGGAAGACAGCCATATCTGGTGAATGGAATCCTAAGAACCAAAGATGCCGTTACACAGGCTGTTGGTAGTGGCGCCGTTCTTAGTACATTAATTGGGTATATTTCCGTGTATGTATTGCTTATAGCTCTCTACATATCTACAATATTCTATATGGCTAAGAGAAGAGCCTCGGAATCTATAGCCAAATACGGAAGAGGCTCAGGTGTGTAGGGTCATGTGTTGTTTATTGAGTGCTTGCTGGTATGGACTATTTTCTTCCACTAATCTTTGCGATACTTCTTGGCGTTGCTGTTCTTGTGTATGTTATACTTGATGGTTATGATTTGGGGGTCGGAATTCTAGTCGGTCTTAACACCAAACAAAAACATCGCGACTTGATGATCGCGTCTATAGGCCCTTTCTGGGACGCGAATGAAACTTGGTTGGTTCTAGCTGTCGGTATACTGCTTGTCGCATTCCCGTTTGCCCAGGGTTATATAATGGCGCAGCTTTATCTACCAACTTTTGTCATGATTATTGGATTGATATTCAGGGGGGTTGCTTTCGATTTTAGGGTAAAAGTCCACTCAATTTATAAAAAGACTTGGGATATGGTGTTTGCCTTGGGCTCTCTACTGACAAGTGCCGCTCAAGGTTATATGCTAGGTAGATATGTAATGGCATTTGAGGATAGTGTCTCATCATGTATATTCAGTCTGTTTGTTGCTATGTTACTTCCAATAGGGTACAGCTTTTTGGGGAGTTGTTGGTTAATCCTTAAGATGGATGGCGATCTATTCAAAAAGTCTGTGGAACAATGCAGAAAGCTACTGCTGACAGTGCTTGCATGCTTAGCAGCTGTTTCCATCATAACCCCATTAATTAGTGATTATGTATATAAATCATGGTTTTCATTGCATGGATTTTTCATATTCCTGCCTATGATTGTTCTTTCTGCAATAGCCATGTTGTACCTGTACAAATTCTTGGTAAGAATAGAAGAGTTTGGTGGCAAGCTGCATGAATTACCCATTATCGTTGCTGCACTCATATTCTTCCTCTGCTTTAATGGTGCGGCCTGGAACTTCTTTCCTTATATGGTGCCTGGTAAGTGGACTATATGGGAAGTAGCGGCTAGTACCGAATCGCTGATAGTAATTTTCGTAGGTGCAATCATAGTGCTTCCATTCTTGCTTGGATATACGATATTTGCTTATAGAGTGTTTAGAGGCAAAACGTCTGAGGAGCTTGGTTATTGAGGCTCATTGTATTCAATATATGAATGTGCTATGTGTACAAGCAACGCAGCGGCGCAGTGGGGATGCGCCGCACCAATGGGCGTGCATTAGCTGTAAAAATAAAAGAGTTATTGGAATTAGTGATGCTTATAAAACGAGTATTGAAGATACGCTTATTAAAAGTAAAAAGATCAGCTTACCTGGTCGCAGAGCATTATTAAAAAGTGATGTTGAATGTGAACTTGTGTTATAGCATGGGCAATAAAATTTGAGACATTTTTAAAAAATAAATGAATTAGATTTCAGTTGATTAATATATAGGATTTGTCTCAACTTCTCATGCCTAAGCTATAGTAGATTCAAGTGAGCATCCTATACAACGGCCTAAAAAAACGTCTGGGAAAAAGAAAAGGCGCACTTTAAAAAGCCAAATTGTATAGTGATTCACATAGAATTTGGTGCACAAAAATTGCTGCAATGTACAGTATAAAAACTTATTAAGAGATTTTTACTGCACCAAGTATTATCTACTTCACTATATTTATCCAAAAATGTGCAAATAGAAGATCTAGATTGCCTTGATGTGAGTGCGTGCTATAGCGCATTCAGTGCAAGCTTGTACACTTGGCTGCCATATTTTAACTGCAATTCAGTAACTTATTTGAACTACAGTGTCCAAACCTATGTTAACTAGGCTGTACCTCGCAAGCCACATGTTCGAACGAAAATAGCGTATTGCTGTCAAAATGGTATCTGCCAAACAGTGTGCCTGTATGTTGGCTATGCAAACTAAAGCAGCTCACTTAGTATAATAAGCTTGTAATAATGTAATGCGATACTGCATTATTATTTTGGTTGTTTGATTCCTAATGAAAAACAACACATAATAGAATTTATATATTATTACTTGTCTAATTTAAAGGCTTATCTCATAACACACTAGCTATAAATCTTATTTATATACTATGAAGGCTAATACTATCTGCTGGTTTGATCTCCCAGTCACAAATCTCAGCAGGGCGATCACATTTTATTCTAGTGTGCTAGGAGAAAAGATAGAGATTACAGAATATGATGATTTTGTTTTTGCCGTTATTCCATGCAAGGATGGTGGTGTTACTGGGTGCCTTGTTGAAACACAGGAAATTCGCCCATCAACCGATGGTATTTTAGTGTATTTCTCTGTTGAAGGGAGGTTGGATGATGCTGTGGAGAATGCCACAAAGGCTGGTGGAAAGCTATTATCAAAAAAAGAGCAAATTGGACCTTGGGGTTATAGAGCAATCGTTTTAGATTCTGAAGGAAATAAGGTAGCATTGCACTCAAGCTGAAGGTGGCATGCGTTGCTCTAATCTATCGCGGCAATGCTAACCTGCTGAAATGCATAGCGAAGACCAGGCAGCGCCGCATCTTTTATGCTTTTTAATAAAAAGTTATTCTATATAATTTTATACCTAGTGGGCGGTGGATACTTATGAGAACGTTACAATGCTCAAAGTTGTCCATATGAAATTGTTAAGTGTACCTTGCGTATACTTGTTGTATTAAGCAATATTTATGCGTTATTCACTCCTTACTCATAAATCTCACAGGTACCATTGTATTGGGCGCTGGTATTGTACACTGTGCTAAATCCATGATGTCTATATCGCAAAGAAATGTGATGCCCAAGTCATCTAGAATGATAGAGATTACGGTATTTGTATCAAATAAATTGCTCTTGAGAAAAGGCTTCCTTTTGCTGTTCTTTGGAATGAAAAGAGCGCAATGCTTGCATTCCATGCCTATCATATGGAAAAATGGTACTATACGATAGTCGCTTTGAAATATGTTATTAAAATTATTTTCAATCCTGCTATTAACTTGCACTGCACCATACTGGAGTATCTTATAAACTTTGTCAGCAATGGAAAATTCCTCTCTGAGAGGTTTAAGGCCAAAATGCTGCTTATATGCTGATATAAGAATCTGTGATAATTTAAAAGAGCACTTAAAGAGTTCGGCGTGCATTTCTTCATCGCTGAATTGTGCGCTGGCTAACTCTAGCGTGGATTTTAGTGTATCTATTTCAGTTTGTGTGATTCTTTGATTTAATTGTTGCGAGATTAAATCCAAGTGGCTGGATTCTATGGCAATTAAAAACGCAAGCCTTCTAGCCGCATCATAATCCTGAGGTCTATATAATAGCTTTAAAAAATATTCTGCAAGCTTGAGGCTGCATTCATCCGCAACATGTTGTTTAACATGCAAACCAGCAAGCTCTGCTTGATTTATATTTTCTAGTGTAAATAAGAAATTGCTACTTTCAGTCTCCGTATGCTCTATGTGATTCCTTTTAATATTAATACTATTTTTTGCTAATGTAAGCGTTAGCATTTCACCGATTTGAAAATTTTCCTTGATATCATCGAGAATAAAAGTTCTGCCTAATATATTGAGTTCCAATGAACCACCTTTTTCATAATTTAAGACCTTGCCTTGCACACTTCCCTTTTCTTTCAGGAATTTTATAAGGCTCATGCTATGTGTTGAATAATTATCTTTTTTATAAGGCCCATAATCATCAATGCCACGCTTCTTCTCCACAAACATACTAATCTATTAATTATTCTACTCATTTCAATTGTGCTCTATATGAAAT
>NZ_JAJBJB010000254.1 GCF_021811845.1 Candidatus Cyrtobacter zanobii
CCCCTTGCTTTAATATAAAAATTGAAATATCCAGGTTATAGAGCATTTACTTCTTAGACTTCTTTTGTTTCTTGCCATCTTTTGCTTTCTTCTCGTCCTTCTTAGCTTCCTTCTTCTTTTCCTTTTTCTTTTCGGTTTTGGATTCTTTCTCTTTTGTTAATCTCTTCATAAGCTTGGCTTCTTCGATGAGGAAAGCTCTAACAATTCTTTCTTTAACGCACTTGTGGCATTTGCTTCCGCCGTATGGTCTGCTGACAGTTCTCTGTCTGTGGGTCAGTCTGCGGAATGCAGATGGTCTCAAATGAGGAATTCCTGCAAGGGCGCCTGGACATCCACCACATCCTTTGTCTTGTGGTCCTTTTGCTTTCTTTGTTGTATATTGAATAGTAATTCTTCTTCCTAGGGAAACACGTTTTAAAACAACCCACGAAACGAGAGAGTAATGACAACGTACCTGGAGTCTTTACTTTTCTGTAAGTGTTGCCCTTAGTGTTCCATGACTGCTTTCTGAGGTATCTAATACGGTGAT
>NZ_JAJBJB010000255.1 GCF_021811845.1 Candidatus Cyrtobacter zanobii
TAAAAATTCTCTGTGTCTTGAAGGGAATAGGCAGCTTTTTAGGGCTAAAAGCGTTGTGAATGTGGGAGATATAGTAAAAGTTAAGCTTGTTATGCAAAATAAAGCAAAGCTTGATAATAATATTGCAAAGGCCAGGACTAATAAGAGGTCTTTTGGTGTGGGCAGTTTCTTCGGTATGGAGAAGAAGTGGAAAAGTGATTTGAATATATCTCCTAATGCAATGTTTAGTATAGGTGGGCAAGGTGCAAGTACTGGTAATGGAAGTGTAGACAGAAGTGAAACGCTAAATGCCGTGATAGCAGTGACCGTTATTGCTGTACTGCCTAGTGGAAATTTACATATTAAGGGATCGCAAGAGGTAATGTTTAATAATGAAATAAGGGAAATAAGAATAGAGGGTGTGGTGAGGCCGCAAGATATTAATGGAGACAATTTTGTTACCCTGGATCAGGTGGCCGAGGCAAGGGTGCTATATGGTGGTCGTGGTAATATTAGTGAGTTTAATAAAGATCAATATGGTACTAGGGTTGTGGATGTTATAGCTCCTTTCTAGTTCATAGGTGTGCTAATGAGCAATGATATAAAAATTAGAAGACTTGTAGGACAAGAAATGTTTTTACGCTTTATAAAGCTGTAGGG
>NZ_JAJBJB010000256.1 GCF_021811845.1 Candidatus Cyrtobacter zanobii
GCATCCATTGTCATTGATGCTGCTGTAAAATCAGGATGAGCGTTGATCGACTCTATTGGAATCTTTGTTGTATATCCGTACGAAGACTTGACTCCGACAACAACGAACCTATATATTGTTTTGGTTATTTGCTGGTAACAAAATTAAAACTAAGACTTACCTTGCAGTTGTTGGTTCAACTGCGACCTGGTAAAGATAACTGCCAGAGAACTGTTTCGATGTAAATTGGAAAGTGTCTGTGTTCAAAATGACGAGATATTGAGAAGGAGATCAGTACACTGTTGCAACTACGTATTTTCCACTTTGAGAAATGCCATAAACATTTGATCAACTAATACTTGATCGATACCTTGAAGACATGACTGTTCCAGAACTAGCTGATACTGCCACAAAATACACGAAAAGAGTGCTTCCATAAGAGAAGAAAGTTAAAATTTGATTATTAAACAAGAGAGATGCTGAATTACTTCATAATCAGCCTGATCCAGAGCATGTCATTTGGTTCGCCCAGTCTAAAGAAGTATTTCCAAATGTATACTTATACATTAGAAGTGGATATGGAAAAGTTGGATAATATCCAAGGACAAACAATTCAGAATCTGATAGGATCAGCTGACCTTTTGCAGCTTGATCAATAG
>NZ_JAJBJB010000257.1 GCF_021811845.1 Candidatus Cyrtobacter zanobii
TTTTAAATATTTTTATATGAGTCGGATTAAACCATTTAAATTTTGATTAATCATTAAAAAGTATTGGTGATGAGTTACGACTCGATTCTTATAATGTGATCCAAGACTCGAAGATTTTGTTTGGACCATTCATCGTATGCAATTAATTGCCTTCAAAGAATAAGTTGGCGTATTTTATTTAATTGCTCGTCTATTTTCAAAAGCAATATTTTGGACATATTCGCACTTTTCCATTCTCAAATCGGCTAAAATTCAAGCCATCATTTATAAAAAGACAAGCTCCAAATAAAATAATAGAATGTAGTCACAATTAGATAATTGCTAAGATTTAGTTTGGAGCTTCTATTACGGATATAGAAATCTTATGCACTATAATCTGTCACAAAACCTTAGACCTATTGGAGACAGAAAAGGAAACTTTAAAGCGCTTCTATCAGCCGAGACTTAAAAAGTAAAATGTAATCTGCGCTTATCAATCATTTTATGCTGAACCAAAGGTAGGTAGCCCGAAAAAATCAGAAGGAAAGCCAACAGCAAACATCATGATTTCAAAAACTGTATTATAATGATGCTTTCCTGATTTTATTCAGTACATTTTTATTTCCAATTTAAAACTTGTAATATGGGGTCTGTCTC
>NZ_JAJBJB010000258.1 GCF_021811845.1 Candidatus Cyrtobacter zanobii
ATATGTACCAGCAGGGCATTGAGTTGGTAATGAAGTAGCTAAAGGACAATAATTTCCTTGAGGACACGGATATTTTGTAAAATCATCTGTTCCTTCTCTGCAAACGAATCCCGGTGGACAATTAATACACCAGCTAGAGCTTATAGCACCTTCTGCTATACCGTATTGCCCTTTTGGACACTTAGTCTGTAATGTTGAGCTTCCAGAAGTAGCTCAATAAGATCCCTTAGGACAAATATTTTCAGGAGGAGTTGGCGTTTTTGATCCAATATCTCACAAATATCCTTGTTGTCATGCAGAGCAACTTCCTTTACCTTCGTTGGCGTAAGTTCCGATAGGACAAATGATTGGAGTACCTGTTGAACATTCATATCCTGCAGGTCATGTTATACAAATGCTTGATCCTGCTTCAGCATAATATCCAGTATCACAGCTTATTCAAGCAGAATTAGATGTTGATCCAGGTACAGGGTTATACTTATTCGCCGCACAAGCAGTTGGAGTTGTTGATTTTGCAGGGCAATAATATCCAGCAGGACAAGTATAGCATTCATAGTCTCCAGTTGGTGAATAAGTCCCTGCAGTTCATTGAACTGGGTTGTTTCCAAGAGAGCATGAATATCCACCAT
>NZ_JAJBJB010000117.1 GCF_021811845.1 Candidatus Cyrtobacter zanobii
ATTTTTTCTATTAAATTCCACTCTTTATCACTAGTGTCGCTACTATATTTGTTTGGCATTCTTATTCCCTTTTAATGCCTTAATACCACATTCCTTTCAACATTTCATCTTTTACGTGACTGGTTCTAAGTAGATCCAGAATCAACATTAGACTGCACCATATTACCACTTCGTTCATCATCAAATGATGAATAATAAAGGGAGTTAGGACCAATATCAGATTGTACCACGTAATCAAGCGATTTAATGGAGAGCCTGATAGCTTCCTCATCTGAATGATTACCTAATCTTTCTTCAAACTTATTATTTGATTTTTCATCATATCCCTTGTCAGAATTATTACCTGATACTTTTTGAGACTTTTTTCCGAATTTTCCATAAGAGCTCTCATCAGAATCGCTGTCTGATATTTTTTTCAACCATGATGATCTTATTTTCGACTTTAATTCTTCTCTCAACTTCGATCTTGTATCAGAATCATCATCTGAATCACTATCTGATCTTTCTTTCAACTTATTGTTTTGTTTTTTATAATGTACTCTCTTAGGCTTATAATATGAACTCTCATCTGAATCACTGTCTGATATTTTTTTCAACTTATTGTTTTGTTTTTTATAAGGTCCTTTCTTAGGCTCATAATCTGAACTCTCATCTGAACTACTACTTAATGTTTGTTTAAACTTTTTGACTTTTTTGACTAGGTATTTATTACCATGTCTCTAATCTGAATCGCTGTCTGATTCTTTTTCCAGCTTATTGGTTTGGTTCTTAACAGGCTCCTTATCTGAATCACTTCCTGAATCATCGCTTGCTTCACTCACTTCATTATTGCCTGCGATATTGTTGGGATTTTCAGAGGGTTCTGGCACATTAGTTACTGAGTTATTATGTGCAATGTCGCCATTCGAGTCCGATGAACTAGATGGGGATTCATCACCGCTTGAATGCTTGCTTGACTCGCTATCTGACAATACATGTTTACCACCTCTTCCCACGCCACTTCTCTTCTTCATATAAAATTCGCATTATGAACATAATGGCGTGATTGTATACTATTATGCCATTACACACAATACAAATTACATTAAGTAATTGAAGCGGGCATGCTAAAATATGACATATTATAAATCCACAGTCTGGTTGTTATCAGCGCCAGCGCAATACGCACTGCATGATATAACTACATATCGCCCATCTTAACGTAAGAGCCTGGTGCATCACCAAGGCCCATATCAACCACGCTTTTTGCTTCAATATTTTTACCAGACCTTGTAGATAGCCAAGACGACCAATCAGGCCACCATGAACCTTCGTGCTGTTGTGAATTTTCATCTAGATCTGGTCCAAGAATGGAGTACCAATATTTCTTACGGTCTGGGTGGTTAGCAATACCGGCGACATGGCCAGATCCGCCAAGTACTAATCTTTTGGCCCCATTGAAAAGGGCTGCTGCGCCTAATACAGATTTCCAAGGACAAATGTGATCCTCTTTTGTTGCAAAAACGTACGTAGGTACTTTTATATCTTGCAGGTCTATGCCTTGACCATGAATAGAAAGCCCATTTGGTTTTGAAAGTAGGTTCTGCATATACATGTTTCTCAAACAGTATGAATGTAGCTTAGCAGGGACTCTAATATTATCACTATTCCAGAATAATATATCAAATTTTGATGGCTGTGTACCCATCAAATAGTTGTTTATAACATACTCCCATATCATATCGTTAGGTTTTAGCAAACTGAATGCTGATGCAATGTAGCTTCCATCAAAGTATCCATCTTTCTCCATAATGCTTTCTATAAATGAGACTTGAGTCTCGTTTATAAAAATTGCAATACGACCTATCTCTTTAAAATCTAGCAATGAACATAAAAAAGTTGCGGAATTAACACTTTTATCTTTAGTTTTTGCTAAATATGCAAGTGTTGCAGCCAATAACGTTCCGCCCATACAATACCCAACACAGCTCACAGTTGCCGAAGATGCAATTTTCTTAACTGCATGTATTGCAGCAACAGCGCCATTTAATACGTAATCTTCAAAACCTATATCTTTATATGTGGCGTCTGGATTGATCCATGAAACCATAAAAACCCTGTATCCTTGCTGAATTAACCATCGAACCATTGAGTTTTTTTCCTGCAGGTCTAATATATAAAACTTATTGATCCATGCTGGTATGAAGAGAATTGGTATCTCTTTGACCTCACTGGTCATTGGCTCATATTGGATCACCTGCAATACATTATTCTGAAATACAACCTTACCCTTTGTGGTTGCAAGATTTGCACCAACTTCAAATGCACCCTCTTGAACAGTAGAGATGGTGAATAGTTTTTTTGATAATGATCGCTTCACATCCTGGAGAAAATTTTCTGCTCCATCTAATATATTTTGACCGCTTGATGAGATGGTTAATCCTATAATTTTATTATAGAGAGTGGTCAGCTTTTCTGGTGAGGTAAAATCAGTAATTACTTTGCTGTAAAATTCTAGTGCAGAGCGAATGTCAGCGCTATGCGAAGGAATATCACAAAAGCTTTTATAATACTCTATATTTTTCCCAGTAAGTTTAGCCAAATTGGAAAAGAGATCTTGCCCTTGACAGAATGCGCCGATGAAACTCGTATAGCTGTTTTGTATATTGCTGTACAATGATAAGCTATTTTTCATAAATTCCCCAAATGATACGGCCCAAAGGTATGATGGGACCCTATGCTCTTTATCTATCTGCATTGCAAGGCTCAGGGCTTGGCTATATTTCTCTATAGCTTTTGTTATATTTGTTGTAAGGGTGCTGCACGGTATCATAAATTCATATTCAAAATTAGTTTCACTGTAGCTTAGTATTAATTATGAATACAATCTCTGTATTAAACAATTCATTGCTATAAAAACAATAACGCCGAATAATGTACTTCATAATCAGTAAATGAATATTGCATAAATG
>NZ_JAJBJB010000118.1 GCF_021811845.1 Candidatus Cyrtobacter zanobii
ATTTAGAACATCAACGATTAATTAGTCTTCACGATAAAATAAATATTCAACAATTATATTTTTATAATTTATGCCCATCTTTATGAACGAAAGCATATTTTGCAAATAAGCTTCATTTTAATGAATTAATTCAACTATCTACTTTATCGCAACAAGTATCGAATATACCAATCAAACCTGATACTGCATTAAAATATACATATTTATTAAAAAAATCCTCAGATCAGTTTATTTTACAAAATTGATTTCCGCAAAATAAAACAGACTTAGTTGAACAAAAACATTGACAACAGACTAAAGCATTAAATTTGGTTGCTGATATAGAAAAAACTCTCCTCCACTATTTACCACATATTAAAAATACCTTTATTGTAGGTAATTACGTGAACACTACTACAAATAGCATTGAACATCCTTTTATATATAGTATTATTTCATATAAACAAGAAGAAATTTGTTTATTAACATATGAAAAGAAAATATATAATATTAATGCCTCAGTTCAAGCAACTACGGATGGTTATAGATTAGCACAAAATTCACAATTTCAATATGAAGTAAATCCATCCAAGAATGCTATTTTCCCCATGTTGCAAATGCAACATTGAAAGCCGAATAGTGTAATGATTACTCACGATGATTCATCTTTTTATGTAAAAAATACTACAATTCAACCAATTATTATTAAAAATAATTTTTCATCATTACAGAAAGATGAAATTAGTAAAATATATTGAAATAATTCTTTTCCAAAAAATAAATTTCAAACTATAGATGAATTTTTACCATCGATGTCAATATCATTACAAAATACTTTTGAGAATAATCAATTAAATTCCGATGATAGAATATTTATAATTGATCTAAAATCTTTTATTGGATCAATAATTAATATTATCGTTAATAACAATGATTATTGTTTTCGAAATAAATTTTCACAAATTCGAATATTGCCGGATTCTATTCGATTTAATCCCAATGCTATTAATTTTATTGGCGATGAACCTAATATTTTACATATAAATGAATGTTTGTCAGCTATATCTAATATACTAGATAATTATGCATTATTCGATTTCCCTATTCACTATCGTATATCGCTAAATGATTTATTGAATAATCATTATTTTTTTAATGATTATTTTCCTAGTATGTGAACTTTAGATTTATCAGCATCGGATAGTTTATTAATTCAAACGGAAATTCAAAATATAGTTGATTTTTATTCAATTACCTCTAAACCTGAATTTAATAGTGATGATATAGATTCAATAATAAATTCAAGTTGACAGTAGTAGTTTTTAATTGTGTAGTATTTAATAATTGACTTATTTTAATTTACCTAATTTTAAATCCCCCAAATTAATTTTTTGTGATGAGGCGTGATCACCGCAAATAAAATCAAAATTTGATTATTGACCGTCTAGTTATTTACATTATCAGTGATTTGATATGCAATCTATAGTTCAATTTTCCTTTCAATTACCTTACCTATACCATTTACATCGACTTGTAAAATCGTTTATCCGTCATAATAATATGTTATTAAATTTTGAATTCTCTATTAATCAAAAATTACAAATTTTCAAAACTCCGGTTTCAATTTCAACATGAGATAATATTATAGTAGTTGCAAATCAATTTGTATTAACAAATGACAATAATATTAATTACCAAGCAGAGTTAAAATTTTTTTATCATAACAATGATTATATCTTAAAAGAATTTCTTTATAATACTCCAATTATATAAATTATTACCCTTTGTTTCAAAAAATTGTCAAAATACCTTCATGACTAATCAAACAACAGAAGATAAAAACTTATTTATTGTTGATATAAAATCAATTATAGATTCTATTATTAATATAATTATCAATCATAACGTTTATAGTTATAAAAATAAATCGTCTATTATTCAAGTAATATCAGAGTCATTACGACTTAATGATGAAGTTACTAATTTTATTGGCGATGAGGTAGATATTCAAAAAATTAATAAATGCTTAAATGTAATAATTGATGTATTAAATAATTATGAATTATTTGATGCACCTTTAAGTTATCGTATTTTTATTAATGATTTAATAAATTGTCATCGCGTCTTTGATGATTGTTTGCTGCACCAATGAATAATAGACTCTTCAGCTCCAATTGATATGGCTGTTAAAACTGGTATTGAAGATATTATTAATTTATATCCAACAAAACCAACTTTAAATACTGATTCTATATTATTTGATTCGCATCTATAATATCAAATGATTGAATTGTGTATTTTTGAAAAAATTAGATTATTTTATTGAACCTACATTGTTAGATCCGCAAATTTTATTATGTGATGATATATGACCAGATGATATCAAATCAAAATCTGACTATTGACCACGACCCTACCTACACTATCAATGAATCGATGCATTAACTAAAATTAAATTTACATTTCAATTACCTTATTTATACCAATTACAACTAATTCTTGAAACTTTTGCTGAATATAATAAACAATTATATTATGAATTTTCTATTAATGGATCAGTACAAATTCCCTATACTGTAGTTTCACAAGAATTGTGAGGAACAGTTCTACATACCGCATCTAATTATATTATAACATACCAACTTACTCATACAATAAATGCAGAATTAAAAATTTTCTATCAAAAAGATGATTGATATTTCAAAGAAGTACTTTACGAAACACCCTTTAAATAATTTTTACTAATTTTTTTCACCATTTAATAGATTAAATATCCTATGTAATTATAACTAATTTTGAAGTTTTTGATATTGAAACAATATTTATTAATAATAAGATAAAACCAATATTATTCTGTTGAACAGATCAAAATATATATAAATATGAACAAATCTTCGTTCATAATTATGAACGAAGATTTGTTCATATTTATATATATTTTGATCTGTTCAACAGAATAATATTGGT
>NZ_JAJBJB010000259.1 GCF_021811845.1 Candidatus Cyrtobacter zanobii
CTGCTTGAAAAGATATATAACACGTTTAAAAGGAAGGCAGATAAGGTACTCAAGAACTTTAGAAAAGACAACTATGCTCATTTAAAACCAAAAGTTCTTGAAATTATTCAAAGACCTCCAGACGATTTGCTAAAGAGAAATAGAAAGCGTGGAGGTCTTGACGACATTGAAGAAGAACAAGAAATTAATGACCAAACAGTTTTAATTAGTCGGGATCCCCGTTTGAATGATACTTTTGACGAAGATATGGCCTACGCAGAGCAATCCGGCCTTCATCAAAGTGACAGAGATTTTCAAAGAACCTTCAGAGATGAGATTGACAAAAATGGAGAACTTGTTGGAGCAGATAAAGACCAATTACTTGATGATGAAAATGAAAGAAGAAGGCGAGAATTATTAGATGGAATGAAGCTATACGATAGTGGGAGCGTCCACTCACATGAAACTTCAACAGTTTTAGAAGCAGATTGAATTGCTTTCCAAGAACCAGGAGTTGCTCTTCTTGGAAACGAAGGCAGCGAAGAGTCTATGGATGAACAGGACATCGTTTACTACCATAAAGATGACTTGACGCAGTTTTCTAAGCATCTTGGAATTAATAAAGTTAGAAGGAGAGATGG
>NZ_JAJBJB010000260.1 GCF_021811845.1 Candidatus Cyrtobacter zanobii
GTGCATATTAGAATTGATTAAAAAGAAGTTGTTTGCAAGCTTGAGTCTCTACTCCTTTTCTCCCTCTTCTGCCTCTTCTGCCTCTTTTCTCTCTTCTGCCTCTTCTGCCTCTTCTGCCTCTTCTGCCTCTTCTGCCTCTTCTGCCTCTTCTGCCTCCTCTCCCTCTGCATGTTCCATTACCATCTCCTGATTCCAGTTAGGCCAGATACGAAAACAAGCACTTACCATTCCGTCAAATCATTGGTCGTCCCTACGGAGAGTCAGACAAAGTTATAAGCGAGTGTAAAGCTTACCTGATACTCGGCGCTGGGTCGCTCTTGAGGTAAATAGCAAGACTTCCGCTTCCATCTTCGGCACTGATTTGCTTGTCTGGGAACTCTAGACTGCTGTTAGATGCAATCAGACATCAGTGGATCTCAGCCTCAAGCCAAACAATTCAAAATCAAATACAGTTTTACTGAATTTGAGGGTGATGCTCAACAATCCAAATAGAAAACTGTCGTTAGCGCATTTAGGCACCTAAATGGCTTCATAAATTGTGGAATGAATCTAAATTATATTTTGAGTTTCTGTAATTCTATTACTATTGAACACGGATTTTGTGACGGATAGAATTAATA
>NZ_JAJBJB010000261.1 GCF_021811845.1 Candidatus Cyrtobacter zanobii
GACATATTTATTTTGACTCAAACTTTATTAAAAATGAAATTTTAATTGAGTTCTCAAAAAGACCATATTTTTCAAATTTGTAAACATTATGCATCACTGGAGATAATACAGTATTCGACCTTGAAACTTTTGTAAATGCGACTGGGTCAGAATTTACTCTGACAAATCTTGCACTTTGAATGTCGCTGTGATTCTTTCCAAAGCGAGGTGCTTGCTTCTTGTCTTCTAAACAAGAATTTCGAGCGTCTTCTTACTCTTGATTTAACCTTTGAAAAAAGCATCATTATTGATTTCGATGATGAACTGGCACGGAGCTATAACATGAGAATCAAGAATCTTTCCTTGTACAATGTTATTTTAGGAACCAAAGCTTGCTTGAACTTCTCTACTGCATTCAGAGATCTCGAAGTTTTAAGCTTGAACAAATGAAAAATTGAGCAAAGCGAAGATTCGTGTTTCCTTTCTGAGCAACCAAAGCTTAAAGCACTCGCAATTATCAGAATGAACGAAGATACGATTCGACCGCTGATTGATAAGTCTCATCCTCTATTCAGTTCGACAAATGGTTTAAGAAGGAAACTTGAAGGCATATGTCTTGAAAAGATTCAGGAGTCATTAGG
>NZ_JAJBJB010000262.1 GCF_021811845.1 Candidatus Cyrtobacter zanobii
TAAATAATCCATTCCAGCTTTACTACTTACTGACGTTGATTCACTACTTGCTCAAGGCACGATCAGAAGGACTATGCACTCTTGATGTTATATTCAATGAGGAGCAGGTCTGAACTCAAAATAACTCCGACAGCAATCAGATGGAAGTTACTGGGAGGTCAGTGGGAACTGATGCGTATACTAACCAAAATATTCCGTTGCCAACTCCAGCAATCCCCGTTGGGTATCACGGCCCATTTACAAAAGAAGAGGCTGATAAGCGCTTTGGAGATGAAAATAAGGATCATAGCCAATCTAATAATTCAAAATCGGAAAATGTAGTATCTGCATCAACTGGAGGTGACATACCTATCCCTCCACCGATGCCTATTGGAGGCGATGATTTGATTTGCAAACAAGGCGAAGAAGAGTCGATTAGAAATGAAGATGATTTTGAAGTGAGGAAAGCTAATGATGACTACGATGTCAAAGTTTACCCTCCGGGAGGAGTTAGAGTTGAAGCAGAACCTAAATCGGATGATGATAAGAGGAAACACAACAATCAAAAAGAATCAGAAAAAGATAATGACCCTGAAGTTTACTTCAACTACACTGAACCACTAAACAGTATAAATG
>NZ_JAJBJB010000119.1 GCF_021811845.1 Candidatus Cyrtobacter zanobii
ATAGACATAGATCGCCAATAAATGCGTTCGCTCACCTGTTAGCTGGGCTTATAAATTACCAATTCAAGTCCGATAAATCCTCCTTCTTAGCTAACTTTATCCTAAAAGCTTAAATGCAGCTCGGGTTTATATAGTGACTTATATTGTAATAGGTTATTTTAACCTATTTTGCCTATGCTCTGACATTCAAACAAAGTGTTTGACAGATATACTCGTTAGACAAAACTGGTATTGCTTATCAAAGAGAGCTTTGTTGAGAAAAAACATTAATCTGGCAATTTTTTCGTGAAAATTTGCACGAAGTCTGCGAAAATTTCAAAAAATATATTCTAAAGCATACTTTTTCTATCTCTAGTAAGCAATGCCACAAAATTCCCCTTAACTTAAACTCAACTTGACTTATGTTGGGCAAAAGATTGCTCTATAAATGCGATAATTTCTAGGTTTTTACAGTCAAATTCCATAGCTTTTTTATGATAAGATAAAGATTTTTCATGATTCACCTCCAATCCAGCAAGACCATTAAAATAATAGTTTCCTATTGTAGCGAAAGAAGCTGCTTGAGCACAACTGTTTAGGTCATAAGCTGAAGATTTGAGGTAATATTCTTTTGCTTTCTCAAGATTCATTTTTACACCAAAGCCATATAAATACATTTGACCCAAATAGAAATATGCAGAGTGTGAGATTTTAGGATCATCTACTATAACAAGCTCCAAATAATACTTTGCTTTTTGATAATCCTGTTCGCACCCCAATCCAAAAAAGTACATTTTACCCAATGTAGCAAGAGCTAAACGAGAACCATCTTTGGCAGCAACTTCAAGATACTTAAATGCTTCTTCATAGTCACTGGCTGAGTTACACCAACCATGTTCCAATTATGCCTATAATTGTGTTATAGAAATAATCATTTAGCACGAAATATAGACTTATTCTGTTTTATAAAACATTGTGTAGATGCGCTATTACCCTACAAGCTACATAATTTGATATTGAGCGCATTATGTTATTTTATTCAGCGGTGAGTAAAATGTTTTTCACATGCGATATTGAAAATATCTGTTATAGTAAAAATAATCTCTATGAGAAATTTATGTATTAAAGTAATCACTTGGCTCAGAAACGGAAGATTGTCGGTTCGACTGTAGTTGGTAACATAGTTGAATATTATGATTTTGGTGTTTATGCGGTATTTGCACCAACTATAGGCGCGTTGTTCTTTCCGCATCATAATGGTTATACAAATGATATATTGGCACTTATTGTATTTGCTATAGGTTTTTTGATGAGGCCGTTAGGTGGTATAATTTTTGGGCATATAGGTGATGTTTTTGGAAGGAAGAGAGCGCTCACAACGTCTATTATTGGTATGGCGTTTGCGACATCATCGATTGGGTTAATACCATCTTATGATGAAATAGGGTTGTTGGCACCAATATTACTTGTGACAATTAGGTTGTTACAGGGGATTTGCATAGGTGGTGAAGGAGCTGGCTCTGCTGTTTTTATATTAGAGCATTTAGATGGGTATAAACCTGGATTGATTGGCTCGATTGTCATGGCTTCAAATATGATGGGTACGCTCATGGCAACATTTGTGGGTGTATTTATAAGTCAATTTTTTGATGATAACCCGCAGTCATGGCGGTATGCGTTTTTGCTTGGTGGGGCAATGGGGGTTGCTGGTTTATATCTAAGATATGGGTTAAGCGAAACACCAATATTTAATAATTTAAAATATGATGCAGAATATCAAAGAAAAAAGAAAAAATTGCCTATATTAAGAGTACTCGAGGAAAGCTGGGCAAGTGTATTGTTGATTACGTTTTTAGCTGGTGTTGCAACTGCAACCGCTTATACCATAAGGGCGTATATTAATATATTTTTCATTAGGTTTCATAATTTTTCTCCAAGAGATTCGCTGCTTTTAACATCTATGTGCTTGGTGGTTTTTATCTTGTTGCTTCCTGGCCTCGGTATTCTTTCAGATAAAATAGGATATAAAAAAGTGATAATAGCTGCATGTATAGGTATTATGGGTCTTGCATTTCCAGTATTTTATTTATTAAGTTGCGATAATATTCTATCTATTTTACTTGGTTTATTATTATTGAGTTTTATTGCTGCATTGATATCCGCTCCGGCATATCCGTATGCAATAGAATCATTTGCACCGAGCCTGAGGTATTCTGGGATTGCATTGAGCTGGAATACAGGAAATGCGTTATTCGGTGGTACATCGCCTGCTATAGCTGCTTTTCTTGCTGGGTATATTGGTGAGACGGGGCCATCGTTGTATTTGATGTGTATATCCTTTATGTTCTTGTTAGTCAGTGTGTTGCTCAGTGGTAGGCGATCGCATATATAATATGTTGATTGTTAATTGTGGGCATGTTGTTTATATAGGTAAAATGTATTGAGAGATGAATAACATCGATTTAACCATACTTATATATATCTATTCCTTAGATATATATAGCTAACCTTGCATAAAATTGTTATGACAACTATTATAAAGATATGGATTTTACAGTGTGTTATTAGTGTAAATTATAACAAAAACAACCAAAGTTAGCTATAGTCTCATGCTTTATTGCTTAAGGTTGCGGTGATTTGGATTAATAATTTCATAAAGAGAATGTAATATAGGTAGCTGGTTATACTACAAATTAGTGGTTGCAAATGTGGTTGTACAAAACTCATCAAAGCTTTTTGCTTCTTCTGCTTTTTCTTTTGTGATCCTAGTTAATTCAATTTTTTCAAATGAATAACCCCGCAGCAAGCTACGGGGTATCGGACTAGAATAACTTCAACTGCATATCTTTGTGGATTTGCTGATATTGACAGCCCTGATTCTTAACATATTTTCCTATCATATCTTCATTACC
>NZ_JAJBJB010000263.1 GCF_021811845.1 Candidatus Cyrtobacter zanobii
CTAATAATTTAAAATGATAGGCAGCAGGCAGAACAGCACGAGTCCCTACATCCACGAGTCCAACTCGAACCACTTCGAAAAGCCGTCGCATACCAAAATCGAGAACTACGCGCCCAGCCAAACGAGGAGCAAGTTCATCCGCGACATCGAAGAAAAGGAGAAGAGCAAGAAGAACTCGGCCAAGAAGAGCAGCCAGCTCGCGGCGTCGCAGACCTCGAAGCAGGAGCTCAGCGAGCACTCCGAGCACGTGCACGATGCCCTCCGGCTGTCCTTCAAGTAACGGTAATGACCTGTGGCTGCTGCGGCAAGCAGCTCTCTGAGATTGCCACCGTCTGCAGCGATTCTTTTGTATTTCCTATGAATTGATTTCTTTAACTTATAATTTTTTATTTATGAAATCAATATTACATATCTTTACTTATTAATATTTCAAATTTATTATTAGAAATCAATTTTGTAATATTTGAATAATTTATCGATTAGTTTTTTGTTAAAAGATTTGACTACTTAACGACATTATTAAACTTTTTTTTAATTTCAATATTTTAAAATATCATACCTCTTCAAATACTTTAGAACTTATTCATATGTAGTTTACGAGATATAATTCAAG
>NZ_JAJBJB010000264.1 GCF_021811845.1 Candidatus Cyrtobacter zanobii
CCCCATTGCTCACAGTCGATGTTGAAATAAAATAGACTCGCTTTATTAATTTCGGAAAGAGAAATTAACAAATCTAAAGTTCGTTCAGTCACTTCACGTTAATCCAGAAGGTTTTAAATGAAAACTTAATAACTCATGATTTTAGTTTTTTGTTTTCATTTAAAATGCTAAATCATAAAACTTAAATAACTAAAATTGTATTATTGCACAACTTATTTCATTTTCATTAAAGCTTCTATATCTCCTCAGTAATGAATACTATATAGACAAGCAGTGAATATAAGAAGCGTGAGAGGAGAGGCATTCGGTAAAACAAAAAGCAGCCCAGTCCTCCGGCCGCAGCCCGAGCCGGTGCGCAAACAATAAGCCGGTCGCGCGACTCAAGCGATTCGACGGCGTCTGCAGAACAGATAGAAATGATCAATGCAGTTGTACTATATTGAGCAAGCCCGTCTAGCTCAGTCGGTAGAGCGCTTGACTCTTAATCAAGTGGTCGTGGGTTCGAGCCCCACGGTGGGCGTTCTTTTTCTTCTATCATCGTTCTTTTTCTTCCACCGAAATTCTAATAAGTTTTATCAATTTATTATTTTTATCAGGGGTTTTGGGGCTTTGG
>NZ_JAJBJB010000120.1 GCF_021811845.1 Candidatus Cyrtobacter zanobii
TTGTACATCTAAAGCAGTTTATATATTATATCTCTACATCATTATGAATAAATTTAAATTCAAACATGCTTAATTCAAGTAATGATGATTCGCTAATTAGATTAAAAGCTAGAAATAATACAATATTTTACTAATGAATAAAAATTTAACGAATTAAATAAGCTAAGCATATTAAAATAGGAGCTTGAAGCAAGAAGATAAAGGAGAAATTAAACAAACTCTGAATATTAATACTAATAATGATTCGTTTAATTAAAATAGCTACAAATAATAAATCAGAAAATGAAAGAGCATTAGATTTAGTAAAATCAAAGCATGTTGTTAAAGGATCAAATAATAAACCTGAAGATATTAAGAATAACTTTTTCACTCTCTTCGCAAATCAAGACAAATACATATCTGGTCAAATGGCAGCGGCTGTGTATACAGTAAAAGCAAATAACTACTCTATCCTCAGCAATAGTCGGCGAACCGAATTCAAGTTCGATCAGCTAATTACCTCATCTGGCCACGACGATTCGGGTTTCGACAGGTACACCGATACCGAGGTCGCCAGGTTCTTGCATCAAAACATGAACTTGATATTCGTCAACCTGACAGAAGACTGTCACGAGCGAGTTCCGTCAGAGCTGCCTGTGTTTCCTCAGCAGTTCTACGCAAAGTGAATGCAGACGCAGAAGTCCGACCACGACGACCACGACGCGTTCGACATCAAGGTTTCGTTCTTGCTGATCAGAGAAAGCGAACGTGTCGACCTCATCATCGAATACTTCAACGAGAAACTCAAACACATGAACGCAGACCGCCAGCCGGACGGCAGACCGACTGAGCCCGCAGACGGCGCGAAGTCCGTGCTCAACGCGTCGGACGAGCTCGGCCGCACGAACGTCGAGAAAGACTTTGTGTTCAACTTCCGCACATTCAAAGAAGTGTTTCCGTTCATATCGTCGGTCAGCGTATCGGACCACTCGTCGATCGACGAAGCGTACCGAGCGTGCATCAAGAGCGTGCTCGACAATCAAAAGGCGAAGACGAAGGTGCTGTCGAATATATTGATAGTGCAGTTTCACAAAACGTCAGGCGGTCAGCGGATGCCAGGAGAGGACACTCCAAACCAGCGAGAATATGATAATTTCTTTACTTACATTCATATCCCATTTCTTGATAAAAATGTTAATCCAGATTTATCAACGATTGCAGAAATAATTGGAAGAGCAATGGAAAAGAAATCTGAAACAAAAATATTTGATTGCCTCTTTAGAAAAAGTCCATTACTAATGAGACTTCAAGATTTCTTATTTCCAGCTTATCCAAGTCAGCGTGACTTTTTAGCAACTCAGACTAAACTTCAAATTACTCTTTCTCAAAATCCAGATTTAAAATAAAATTAGCACACTCTTTGCCCAACTTCAGTATTTTAAAGATAGATACAAAAGTGACATTATTAGTGAACAAAAAGCAGCAGCTTTACTTTTAAAATACTTTAATGATTCAGAATATAATCTTAAAAATTGAATCAACATTCTAAAAGATTTCACAATTTCAAATGAGCTGCTAAATCAGAAAACTTCAAAATAACTATGCGACTCCTGGCGCTTATGATATGTCAGTCAATCTTTATGGATTTTGATGCAAACAAATGTCTTCAAACTGCGCTAATACTAATAGCAAGGAGCTAGCAAATGAAGCAATTGGAAACTACACTACCTTGCATCGATACAGAGAGAATCTCGTAAAGCAAAACGAGCAAACGCAGTCTAATTATTCTTCAGTCCGTGATGATACTCTCAAAGGAGCTAACAAAAGATCTGTTGCTTCAGTTGGATACAATAACCAAAGAAACCCAATCGCTTCCCTAAAGTGTGCTGGGAGGCCAGAGATTGAAAGGAGAATACACCTCGATAATCTAAAATAAACATCTTAGCAATAAATTTGAACAGGAGGTTGGCATGAACAGAAGCATACCGTTCAACAAAGACTTTCATATGCAAATTCAAAATCAAGTTGCGAAATTCTCAAGTGGATCTCAGCCAAAGCAGGCTCGAAGATTTAACCAACCGTCAAGCGCAATGAATCAAAGGCGAACTGCAGCCTTAAATAAGGCAAATAACGTTCTTGCAATACAAAAGGCAGATTACTATAGTGCACAGAATCAGAGGTCAAACTTACCATCAAGCTTGAATGGAAGACTTAACTCGAATAAAAGTGGCCCCATTCAACATTCAACTAAAATTAGTAGAAAGCAGAAAAGAGATAAAGCATCTTACGAATACTTTATCAGTATTGCAAGTCGATCATTAGCAAAAGGACTAAAAGACTGACAAACACCTTATCTAAGTCAGCCAGAATCAATTAAAGATACTTATAAGCCAGCTTTTGATGATGAACAGTCATTAA
This sequence comes from Candidatus Cyrtobacter zanobii, assembly GCF_021811845.1. GTDB lineage: Bacteria > Pseudomonadota > Alphaproteobacteria > Rickettsiales > Midichloriaceae > Cyrtobacter > Cyrtobacter zanobii. Next base: position 2,398 of record NZ_JAJBJB010000120.1, read on the forward strand.
ATCCTGAAGATGATGAAAGAGATTTAGATCTTCAAAACAAAATGTCTAAATATAAAGATAATATTAATGAAGAAAATATTGGAAGTATTGTGAATCACATGGACAACATTAGATCATCATATTTCCAATCAGAAGGCAAAAAGAGAGCAATGTCTCAGCAAAAGAAAGAGAATATTTTCAAACGATCAAGTAAATATTCAATGACTCAAGAAGACAAGATGTCAAAGTACACTTCTCTTCGAGAAGAGAAAGGTCTTTCTATAAAACCATTAGACCAATATGAAGAAAGAGCATCTAACAGGCAAAATCTACACAAGCAGCGGAATAGGCTTTTAATGAACAATGACCAGAGAATAAAAAATCTATACAAAATGACTCCTTCAAAGCCAATAATTACATCTGTTTTAAAGAGATAAATATAATACAATTAAGATATTTTGAATAGTTCAATTTTAAAGCATCGTTTGGGGTTTTGGG
>NZ_JAJBJB010000121.1 GCF_021811845.1 Candidatus Cyrtobacter zanobii
AGGTTATTGTTTCTATTTTACCATCAGGCCCCATTTTCTTAACTTTCCCACTTGGATATTGTCTTTCCTTTGCTCCATCTGGGTATATTATATCTTTTTGACCTGAAGGATATTCTACGACTTTTAAACCATCAGGTGTAACTCTTTGAATTGTTCCATCTGGGAATATACTTTCTTCATCATTTGAGCCAAAGATGTACTTAACAGTTCCGTCAGGGAATATTATTTCCTTCGTTCCATCAACATAATGCTTTTCAATTTGACTGTTTGAGAACTTATATATTTTAAGTCCATCTGAGAGAGTTGTCTGTGCTGTTCCAGCATCTGCAAAATAGTACACAGTTTTTCCATCTGGATAAGTCTGCTTAATATCGTCATTTGAAAAATAAACAACAGAATAACCATCAGGAAAGATTTCTTTTCGTACACCATTAGCAAATAGAATTTCTCTTTTTTCGTTACTATATAACCTAAATATTTTCCCTTTTGTTCCTTCTGATTCTTGAACTATTTCTGCATTTTCATTTTCTGCTCCATGATATTTTTCTAGGAAGACAAGAGAAAAATCTTCATTGTTATCATCTAAATGAACAACATCTTCTGCTGGAGGCTGAACGTTTTGAGTTATTGGATTTGGCTTTTCAGATAGAGTTTTAGATTCAGTCTTTATATTCTCTTTTGTGTTTCCCTTATTATTCAATTCATCTGGAGACTTCTCGGTGAAAATTCTCTCCTTTTTATTCTCAACTTCTTGAGTGACTTTTGATTCCTTAACTGATGGTATTTGAGCAATTTGACTTATATTTTCATTATTCTGATATCTATTAGAACCAAAATCATCAAATTCATCAGTGAAATGCTCTTGATCTTTTGCATCAAGCAAATTATGAAGTTTATTTACTTCGTTTTCCAGCTCAATTATCTATAAAGAGATAAATTAATTATTTATTTTTAAACTTTTATGAAAGTTTAGACTTACTCTGTCATCTTTGTGAAGAACTTCTTCCTTTAACGTTTCTATCTCCTTGTACAATTTATCAACAAGTTGTTTTTCATCTTTTGATTTGTCATTTTGTCTGCTAAATGCTTTTCTTTCCTTCTCGAATTTTTGCTTTTCAGCATTAATCTTCTTCATTTCAACATCTTTGAGCTTATCAAATTCTAATTTTTGTTTGTCAAAATCTCTTTTCTGTTTTTCGAATGTAAGTTTTTCACTTTCAAATTTCTCCTTTAATTTTTTAAATTCCTGTTTTTCCTTAGCAAGACGCTGTCTATCACCACCTCCTTCATTAATGCTTTTGTTGAAGTTCTTATTGTCGTCCTTAGAATCAGCTTGGGATTTATCATTTTTAGGTTTCCTCCTCTTTTCTGCTGTGCTTTCATTATATTTACTGTTGTTGTCATATTCTTTCTTTTCAGGCGTTTTTGATATATTTTTCTCGATTTCTTCAAATTCTTCTAAGCTTGACTTCTTTTCAAGAATGTAGTTATCACGAAGCTCTGATGAATGATCCGCGTTCGGCCTTCGAGCTTGACGGGTTCGCCTTTTTCCCGAATCTTTATCTCGAGAAGGTGTTAATGGAGACTTTTCTCTATTTGATTGTTCGATTAAGCTTTTGTCAGGGGTAAATTTATCATCAATATTCTGATCATCGTTGAATTCATTTGGTGAAGGCTTTGCAACTTTATCAGCACGAAGACCGCCGCCTTTAACTAAAAATGTTTTCTTTGTAGGCTCATCAGTTGTAAGGATGTCGTCCATTTTGGTTTCTAATTCTTGGGTTGGTCGAGTTTTAAGAGCTGATTTATCTCGATCTTGCTTTTCAAATTCACTACCAGATGTATCTTCATTTTTCTTGCCCTTATTGTCAAGATAAAAATGGTCTGCATAGTATTTGTATTTATTTGCCAGTCTTAGTTTCTAAATATAGATAAAACAAATAAAAGAACCTTTGGGAACTTCAGACTTCTTCGTCCGCTTTAAAAACTCTTTATTTCGGCTTCTTCCTGATGACCCGGTCGTCGTCGGGCGGCAACTCGGACTGCTTGACTTCCTTGTCCTGCAGCTCCTTCTCGAGCAGCTCTTCGAACGTCAGCTGCTGCTTCGGCTTGATCTCGATTGCGTCGACGTCGAGCACGTTCGGGTCGAGCGGCTGAGGCTCTTCTCTCGCCTTCTGCGCGGTCGGGATCGGATGGTCGTCAAAGTCAACGTCGAAGTCGTCGGCCTTCTTGACGTCGAGGTCGTCTTCGAGTTCCTGCAGTTCTTGTTTTGCAAACGGCTTTTTGCCGCTGCTGTTGAACGTCTCGAGTTTGTGCATCGGCTTGAACGTCTCGTCGAACGACTGGAAGTCGCTCTGCATCGACTTTTGCGGCCGAATCGGCATGTCTTCGAGGTTAGATTTCTTTGGCGTCGGCTTTGCGCCGAGTCCTGCGCTGTGCGGAATTCCGAGCTCTGACGGCTTGATGCCAGCTAAATCGCAGGTTAGCTGCGTTTCAGACCAACTTACCGAGAAACGGATCCATCTGCATTTTGTCTGGCTGCACTGCTGCCGGTTTCTGTTGAGGGAGCATATTTCTGTTGAACTCGACTGCTTGTTTTGGAAACTCGGTTGGACGGTCTTGAGAAGAGTAGTATACGGGAGTTTTAGTGACTTCGCTTGACATTTTCATTAGATTGTAGCTCTGCATTAATGCTGAATTTGTTAATAATGATGGAAAATCCATGCTTGGAGGTGCATACCTATATTATTTTATTTCACACTGATTATATTTATCACTTTTTCATAATGCTCTATTTAGATATCTGCTTAATTTCATTATACATATC
>NZ_JAJBJB010000265.1 GCF_021811845.1 Candidatus Cyrtobacter zanobii
GATATATTATTGCTTGATTAATATTATTATTAACGGGTATTCCTAAACGTATATTATTCGGATTATTATATTTTACTATACATGGTTTTACGATTAACTATTTAGATAAATTAATATCTATTTTAAATAATAAATTACAAATTTTTTATATTATTTGGCTGAATAAAGAGTTTATCTTTAATACTTTTGAAAAAGTACCGGTTCGTGTTGTACAAATCGTAAAAAACCCATCATCTTTTAATAAATTTTCTCAAGTCGATAAAGTATATGATGATAACACAACTCAAGAGGAAAAGAATAACTCAAATGTCGTCCTTACCCGAAATCAAACTAAAAAATCATCAATTTATTTTATTAAAGATGGTTCGTCTAATCATAAAGTAAAAAATATTAAATCACAGGAATATCTTAATAATGAAACCTTTAATGATGAGATTGATTTGCCAATTAAATATAAGCAATCTATCTATTATTATCCAAACGCACAGCAGTTAAAACAAATACAGCAGAGTTCTTTTCAATATCGAATTTTAAATAATCATAAATCTTCAGAATCATTATATTTAGAACATCAACGATTAATTAGTCTTCACGATAAAAT
>NZ_JAJBJB010000122.1 GCF_021811845.1 Candidatus Cyrtobacter zanobii
ATGTCTTGGGATTTCTGCGTATCTTGGTGTATCTTAGGGACATGGAGATCCTCTTTGATCAGTAAGTCTCCATACCTTTTATACATATTTTAACAAAATTCATACTTACGCAGCAGGTCTATTATTGAATTCAGTGTTATTGCTAGACAATGAATCCACAACAGTTATGGCTATGGCGTTACCAAGCTTTTTAGCACTGACCAAAACAGCATGCTTCTCACCTTTGCTATTTGTTAGTGTTATAATAGATAGTAGTGCCTTTGAATGCTTAGCGACTGTGTCATTTTGCCAATCTTTTATCAGTGCGGCAGCACCAGCAGGATTAATTATACTATTATGTACATAAATATTAGATGGTTTCATATATTTGATCATGTTCTGTAAATTCAAATTTACATCATCATCAGTCATACCATCGCCAGCTATACCGTTGTTAAGCTTCTTTGTGGTTATAATCTCCTCTTCACTATATGATTCATTTTTATTTAAAGAATCTTTGTTATATGAGCCATCGTTCTTTATATTATCTTCTTCTGTGGATTTTGCGAGAAATTTTTTGGTTTCTTCCTCATAGTCCTGCGCTATTTTCTCCTCATTATCCAGAATTGCCTGTCTAACTTCCGAAACATTGCCAGGTGCAATATCCTCATTCAATACAAGCTTTTCTAATATACTTTGTCCTCTAAGGATAGAGGAGAAAAGAGATGATGCTGAAGATAAAAAGCCTTTATTCTCTGTATGTGCATCTTTGAGTACTTTCGTTATACCAAGTTGCACAACACTTTGCATGACACAGCTTGCTTCTTCGCTATTATTATCTGTGTAGTGATGAAAAAGTTGCCAAGCCGCCGCAGAAAGAAGTACATCAAGTGCAATTATCCTCAAACTTTCGTCTATATTTTTAATGGTACCAACAATCATTTTTATATAATTGCTATCTTTCCCAGATATATTCAGCCTTTTTATTAAGTCCAACTTGTTAATTTCAATAGCATCAACGCCTTGCGCAATAGCGTCTACAAGCATCTCCAGGTTGTTAATGTTGCTATCTGTGACCTCTACTAATTTAAGATATTCATCGTGGTCAAGGTCTGGCACTGCTTCACTTAAACGCTTTTCTAGCTTAGCTTCTTTCTGTAGAGCCCTAAATTTTTCAAGATGCGCATTATGTATTGCTTTTGATTCTTTTTCCTGAGATTCGATACGTTCTTTTAATTTATTTAGACGTTCATTCTCTTGTATTTTGCGCGCATTCTCCGAAGCTTTTTGAGCCTTGCGAATCTTCATAGATTTTTCCTCAGCCTTTTTAAGCGATTTCATCAAGTGCTGCGTATCGATTCCTTGGCAGTTATGAAATGGCTTGAATAAACTATGTATACTATTTCCACATCTTTGGCATATATCCATATGCATAAGTGCGCGTGCCATCACAAGCCTCTTGCCACTCAGTATTTGTAAGCGCTTAAATTCTTTCTCCGATTTAATTCTCTCATTAATCATAATATTAGTATCTTGATATAAGTAAATAGCTGTAGCAATGCGTTGCTAGTTATGTTAATGCATTATTGCGAGCGCATACTACCATACTAACGGAGCAATATCAAGCGACTAATGTAGTATTGTACTGGTGTTCCATGCTGCTATTAGCATATGACAAATTCAGGCATTACTAACCAGGTATAGATATTATTTTGATGTTGTATGCGCAAAGCTAGCCTCAGATTATCACAATTCACATAATATACTCCCAGGCACAGGCGATTTTGGATACAAAGATTCAAAATGTTCAAGTAGAATGATGCAAAATACAATTTATAACCCAGCATACAACAAAGCGTTTGTGGATTATCTGAGGCATGGAAAGGCCATAACAAAAAAGTATTACATGCCAGAAGTTCCAGAATGTTATGTCTGGCGCACTCAGGGCGATAGCAAAGTGCGCACAGCTCACCAAGAAAACAATGGCAAAGTGTTTACCAGAAATAATCCACCAGCAACTGGCCACCCAGGAGAGGATTATAATTGCAGGTGCATTGCAGAGCCATATATCCAAGGGGTCACAGAATATGCTAATCAAACTGTTATTAGTGATACAAGCGAGAGTTCCGATACATGGGGCAACGTGCGCTTTATTGATCATGCGCGGAATGGTGGTGGAAAGGATCTAACCCTCAGAAAAACTGGTCATTTAAACGGAGTGATTAACTATTATTTTTACACCCTTGGAATTATGAAAAGAGTTAATCAACAGATTGTTCAGAAGGCTAAGGAGCTGGGCAATTCACAGCATTTTGAATATTTTTTTAAAAATAGCTATATTTTTGGAAGCACAAATGGCGCCATTCAATACGGATTAAGTACTGCCTCGCCATCACTATATGAGAAGTTATTTGGCGAGCCAACCCCAGAATATCTATATTGTTTTGGTGGTAGTGTTGTTAGGGGTACATTTAAAGGTGAAGCAATTTATCATAATAATTTTATTAGTATCACTGGTATTGTAGATTATGAATATGAAGATGAATTCACTGATCCTGCAAGCATACGGGAATACTTAATTGACACTTCTGATCTAGATGAGATGAAAAAAGCAATAAAAAGGGCTGAAAATAGCAGAGATTTAAGAGTGCGGGCAAGAGTAGAGTGTTTCAAACTTCTGCGCGCTGCAATAGACCTGCTGCGTAAGTATGAATTTTGTTAAAATATGTATAAAAGGTATGGAGACTTACTGATCAAAGAGGATCTCCATGTCCCTAAGATACACCAAGATACGCAGAAATCCCAAGACATTTC
>NZ_JAJBJB010000123.1 GCF_021811845.1 Candidatus Cyrtobacter zanobii
GTTAAGTTCATGACTTTATTTATGAACTTGATGTAAGAATGCATCAAATTTTAATGCTTAGTTTCATATACTTTAATCATACTAACTGCAGTTAGAATATTACCTTAATTTGTATTAAAATATTTAGAATCTTCACTTTAACAACATTTGATAAATTTAGTTCTATTATTGGCTCTAATATATTTAGCCAAACAACTTTATTATAATATACATTGTTTAAAACGAAATGCTTTATAAATATAAAGATGAACTGATATTGATTTTGATATAATTTAAATCATAATCATATGTTATTAATTTCTGAAATTGGTACAATCTAAATACTATTTTCTATCTTTCGATTTTATTGACAAACTTCTTGATTGAGTTCCTGGTACTGAAGTACTGTTAATTTTACCAGCTGAATTTGTTGATGTCATATTTTTCTTTGTCATATCTGACTTTGACGTTTTGCTCCGATTACCAATTGTAAAACTGCCCCTTTTGCTGCTCCGGCCTTTACCGTTTAGCGACTTCTTTGTGAACAACTTCGCCTGAAATCCTGGGAGTTTGAGGTAGCGCTTCTTCATGCGCATCTGGTCGGTGAGTTTGTCCATGTACTCTTTCTTTTCCTTTTCCTCGTCCTTCTTGCGCTGGATTTCGTCTTTTTCTCGTTTTTCTCTTTCTTTGAGTGCGAACTCGTAGCTCAGTCTGGACTTTTCTTCTTCCTCGAGTCGAGCTTCTTGCGTCGAGTCGAAGCCTTTGATTAGTAGCTGGTCGAGCATCGTTGCCGCCTCGCGCACGTCGCTGTTCGGGTCGTCGAGCAGCAGGTCAACCTCGTCGATAAACGTCACGTCGGTGTCAAACTTCGTGAAGTTTGGCCAGATCCGGTAGCACGATTTGGCGAACCTGATTCGGAGGATCGGAATGGGGTCTTTTGCAATCCTTCAGAATACTTCGTATCAGTACTTCTTCCAGTACTTCTTCGAGAACACCTGAATGCTGGCTTCAACGAAATCGAGCAAACTGCGTCTCTTTGTGTAGTCCCCCTCAGACAGCATTGAAATCACGCTCTCGACCATCTCGACGCGGTCCTCTTCAAAGTAGTCCGAGTACATTATCTTGGAGATCAACAGTGCGCACACTTTGCGCAGCGTCTCAGGTCCATTCAAGAAGTCGTGCATTGCTGCGTCATAAAATGCTATTTTGACGTTTTCAGGTTGGAAGAAGTCAAATGTTGACAACAGTTTCTCGTAGAATGTCTGCTTAGATCTGTACGAACTCGTTCAAATGGGTATGCCTCCTTTCGGAATTTTAGGGGGCGGCAAGCTTGGATTGCGAATATTGATCCGTTCACCAATGCTCACGAGGTGGTCTATGCATTCTGAGTAAAAGTCAAGCTTGATTTGTTCTCGTTCGTCGTCGCTATCAATTGAGTCTTGGCTCTTCGGAGTCAGGTCTCGTTCATCGTCTCTGAAAAACCCTTTCATGTACTCTTCAAGATTGCCGAGTATGACCCACTGGATTTCGGGGTCATCGTCAGTAAGCAGCTCGAAGAATATGTTTTTGAGGACCAGCGAGTCGCCCTTGCCCTTGCTGTTGATGCTGACGATCTCGTGCAAACACTTTGCGATCTGCATGCGGATTGAGGCGTCTTTGTCTGCTGCGAACTTCTCGATAATTCCAACGAAGTCCACGTCTTCGTCGTTGTAGACATAGTAGAGTCCAGGCAGGTTGAAGCACACGTTTCTCTTGATCTCGGGACTTTTGAGTTCGAGCAGTTTATTTGAAATACGCTATTCAGATGTCGTTGATTTCAGACGAGTTGTCTATCGAGTGCTGCAGGTTAAATACAATTTTGCCGATGTTCTTCGACATCCGATAATTGCAAGAATCGTCGAGGTCCATGTTGAGGTGCAGTTTCACAACCGGAATAAAGTCGTTTACAATTTGTTCTTCTTCAAGAATGTCGAAAATCTCGAGCACCGTTTCGATCGCTGCAAGTCTTACGAGGATCTCGAAGTCGTTCAGGAATTCAACAATTTCGGGGTAAAAGATGCTGATGCAATTATCCTTCGATAGTTTCTTTCATATTTTAGGGAACTCTTCGCATATTGCTAAGCGGATGTTCCAGTTGTGGTCTTGACATCAGTACAAAATCAGGCTATTTAATATTTTTGATAATGCGATCTTCGCTGTTTCGTAGTGCCATTTGGACGACCATTGAGACTCCATACTTTCTTATTGGGTTTTTGACGACATCAATAAGCGATTTTATGGTTGGTATTACTATATTTTTGTTAAGCAGTCTACGCTGATAGCTCCGCTTAGTTCGTAGAAAACGTCTAACCATGCGTTAAAATATTGAACAGTGATGCTTTCTTCATTATCTAGTTCTTCAACCGCTGTCTCAACATTTGTACTTATATAATCTCATGCTATTTTCATTAAAGCATCAGAATTACTTTGCGAAAGTAATTGCTTTTCTCATCATTTTTTGAACGAAGCCGCTCATTCTATCTGAAATTTCATGTCCCAGTTGTCAATCGAGTTTATAATATTATTGGCATTAGTTTCGTATTAGAGTTTGCTTCTTTCATGTAGCGCTGCAAACTTTGAATGACGGATTTCTTTTGCAATTCGTAGCCTTTAAGCAGCAAGTAAACAGCTTTGTCGATTTCAGAGAGACTCTCGTCGGTAGAAAGCTTACGTAGCTCTTCTTCTGTTTTTATTTTGGTTTTCTGGTTCTCAGGAAACTCTTCATTGAACAACTCGTTCATAAAATCAAACTTATCACTCATATTG
>NZ_JAJBJB010000266.1 GCF_021811845.1 Candidatus Cyrtobacter zanobii
CTGACAAACTATACGGATACAACCTCAGAAACATCGTCAAAGTTGAAGATGTTGAACACTCAAAAGACGACGACAGGCTTTTCAACAAAACTGACAACCACATGATGCTCTGGCACGGCACAAGCGCAACCAACGTTCTCAGCATAATCAAAAACGGACTAAAAATTGCACCTGCTGATGGAGAGACACACGGATCGAGGTTCGGAAGAGGGCTGTACTTTTCTGACTCGTTTGCTTTGTCATCGTGCTACTCAGCTGAAAGCGAGCAAGAAAAGTACATTTTCTTATGAGAAGTAGCAACTGGAAGAATGATCAACATAATATCTAGCTTCAATCAAAAACTCAAGGGGTCAGACGAATACGATTGCATCCGATCGATGCCAAGTTCTGGGCCTGATTGGGATGGCACAGTTGTCAAAGACAACATCGTGTATCCGATTGGCAGAATAATAAATTATCCGCCTCCGTTCTTAAAGCTAGAGAAATATGTACCCCAATCCAAAGCAACTGCTTTTCAGAGCCATGTCCAAGGTATTGTAGCGAAAAACTCTCGATCAAAACTCAAAGTTACATCAAAAGCTGACTATGAT
>NZ_JAJBJB010000124.1 GCF_021811845.1 Candidatus Cyrtobacter zanobii
GGCTAGATTTAATCGAAAAACAAAAAGATATAGCAAATCACTCAAGATGCTTATCGCCTCTTTGATCCTGTTTTTTAATAAGCGTTTGCTAAATTTAAATTTTAATCTATAGTTGCTGGGCAATGCCCCAAATCTTATGCATAGAGGATCTCCCCCACCTGGACCTTTGCCATTTTCATCTTGGAGAAGTAAAAAGGAATGTTGTGGCGCAGATTGCACATCAGGCGCAAACGGTTTGATTGCTCTAGTATAAACATAAAATCCGTACTCTTTTTCTTGTTTTGACATAAATTTGTCTAATTAAAAACAATATATTAACAAGCTAATAGACTAGACGAAAAGATCAGCAATATCCCTCCTCCGCGCCCATATACCAAACACCAATCCCCTCTTATCTAAAAGCAAAGAGAATTCATATTCTGTACCGATCTGCTTCCATCCAGGTCTAAAATAATTGTGCCTATAGTCTCCATAATAATCTTCTGAATAGCGCTCTTGATATTCAGAAAAAGTATTTATTCCATAGCGTGCCAAAATACTCCTGTCAGCATTATAACTTTTTTGGCCATCAGGCTTATATTTTCTAAAATAAGAAACCCCCACCTTCTTAAGCTCTGGTATTACCTCGTCTATATTTTTTCCTATGTACCTCTTTTCCAGAAACTCATACATATCGTCTGTGGTTTTTAGATCCTCAAACCTAAAGGGTTTAGGCCTAATTGCATCATAGGCCTCTGGAATTATGTAAAAGGCGAAAAGGTAGAGTAAAAAAAGAAAGGAAAGAAATTTTAAAAATGCACTCATTTTCAAATAGCCTTCTTCATTCCATGCGTTGTTAAACATACTCACCTAACACTCATAATAAACCCACAAACCAGCATAAGGGCCTAATTTAAAAGCCTAAACAAACAGTAGCTTAATCCGCAATAATCCCTTTAATTGAAACACAATTTACCTAGTCACCACACTGAAGGGGCACTATCTCACTAATACGCTATGGTGTCAATATACTTCATGATGTATATATTTTATTATAGCTGTTCCACTTGAAACTTAAGAACTATGAGTAAAAAGCCTACTGTTTTAGCTTTAGCAATTGATTAGCTCGATCTATTATGGAATGCGGTAATCCAGCAAGCTGTGCTACATGCACACCATAAGATTTTTCAGCACGACCACTTTTGACTTTGTGCAAAAACACTATTTCATCCTTCCATTCTTTAATATCCATTGTATGGCACGAAACCCTCTCCAATTTTTCTTCAAGGGGAGCAAGTTCATGATAGTGGGTTGCAAATAAGGAGCGTGCTTTAATTTTATCATGTATATGCTCAATAATTGCGGTTGCAATTGCAATTCCATCATCTGTTGATGTGCCCCTACCAATCTCATCCATTATGATTAATGATTTGTGAGATGCATTATTAACTATATTAGCGCTTTCAAGCATTTCTACCATAAAAGTAGAGTGGTTTTTATGAAGATTGTCTGCAGCACCTATTCTACAGAAAAGCCTATCTACAATACCTATTTTTGCATAAGTTGCAGGCACGAAACTACCCGCATGAGCCATGAGACAAATTAAAGCATTCTGCCTTAAGAATGTACTTTTTCCTGCCATATTAGGGCCAGTGATAAGCCATAAATTGCTTTCTGCATTCATATTGCAATCATTTGGCACAAAGACATTATCTGCGTGAATTTCAACAACTGGATGCCGCCCCCCTTTTATGCAAAAATCACCACTATAATCTACTATTGGTCTTGTATACTTATACGTTGCTGCAACCTGTGCCATAGCAGATAGCGCGTCCAATTTTGCAATGATAGCTGCAACAAGGCCTATATCCATTGAATATTGGATAACACTATTTTTTAAGCTATCAAATATACTATCTCTTACTGCATTTATTTTATCTGTATTATTCAATATTAAATTTTCTAGATGCTTGAGTTCGTCTGTAAAATATCTTATAGAGCTGCCTAACGATTGCTTATGTATGAAGATATTATTGTTGAGCTTACTTGAATTCGCTGGACTGACCTCTACAAAATAACCAATAATGTTATTTTTTGATATTTTTAAATTAGTTACACCTGTTACTTTTTTATACTGATCTTGTAACTTCTCTATTTTTAAATCTGCATTTTGGAGCAAATCCAAAAGGCTATCCAGTTGTTTTGAGTAACCATATCGTATATAATTATTGTCTTTCGTTTTTGCACACTCCTCTGGAATAAGCGCACATTTCAACTCCTTTAATATAGTTTCAAATCCAGCTATTTGCGTGATCAGAGATTTAACGCTATCTGAAACTTCAGAGCTAGAAAGCATCACTTTTTGTACAATCATTGTAGAAATCTCAAGCCCCTTTCTAATTATATTCAGATCATATGGTGATGATAATTTGCTACTTACTCTTTGCAAGGCCCTTTCTAAATCTGGAAAATCAGATAATAAATCCCTCAATATAGCCCTTATATCTTTATTATTAATAAAAAATTCTACATCATCAAGTCGCGCATTTATTGCTCCTTGGTCTATCAGGGGCATGGAGAAATATCTAGATAGTAACCTGCTGCCCGCCGCCGTTAATGTTAGATCTAATTCCCCTAAAAGGGAGCCAGATCTCTCATCAGATAAACTCTTCTCTATTTCTAGATTTCTTCTTGTAGCTTTATCTATGAGCATGAAATTAGAATTGATATGTTTAGATGGCCTAGATAAGAG
>NZ_JAJBJB010000267.1 GCF_021811845.1 Candidatus Cyrtobacter zanobii
TATATTCAACAGTATTTTGCAAACTTTGGTTAAGCCTCTAATGTCTTTCAGCTTTGCAAAGATTTGGAATGAGCTTTTCAAATGACTTGCCATAATTGGCCACAACGACGATAACGTTGATAGATTTGTAGGCACTTTCTTGTCTCTTCCTGGCGACGTCCAAGACAATCTCTATACTCACTTCGAAGTTGACAATGTCAGTCTTGACTCAACAAAGAAAAACAATGCAAAGAAGTTTACAGTTCCAATCATTTATAAAATTCTTCGAAGTTTCATGGAAAAGGGACTGAGAGATGATCTCTCGCAAAGAGACCAGCTTCGAGTTTATACCATTTGAGATGACCTCATATGCAAGCTTGCAACAAATGAACCTTGCGACGTGAACTACTTAAAGTCAAAAACTCCAGTCGTGCTGACAGAAGAAGAGTACATGCAGACTCTCGACCTATTCAACGAGTACTTGAACTGCTACATGAATAAGGGTTATTATAATCACATGGCCGGAGCCAGCTATCTCGTGCTCTCTCGATTAAAAATGGGCGTCCATCTATCGTATCTTGTTTATAACTCTGAGCTGAATGGAAAG
>NZ_JAJBJB010000125.1 GCF_021811845.1 Candidatus Cyrtobacter zanobii
CTGTATTTTGCTGGAAATACCAGGTGATACAGTAATACGGTTACATTATGACTTTTGTGTATGTATATGCTCATCCGTATATATTACGCAGCAAGCTGCCGGGAATACAACCCTAAAAGAGATTTAATTAAGAGTGCTATCATAAAACTATCACATCATATATCCAACATTTATCTATCAATATTCAATACGCTCCTCTTAAAGCTTCACTATAAACTTATATCTAAATAGTATACTAATCACAAAGTAATTCGGCGTATAACAATATTTTGACCCAATGTATTATATATGAATATATTTAATTTTTAATTCAGCTTGAAACTATTACGCGCTGTCTATAGCATACCAACTTCTATTTTGTAATCTTTCGTTAAAGATGCATGATCTTAGCTACTTAAATGATGTAGTCATATTGCTTGTTCTGGCTGTATGTACAGTTGTATTTTTAAACAAGTTGAGCATTAGCCCAGTGCTGGGTTATTTGATCATGGGCGCAATAGTTGGGAATAACGGGCTACATCTAATTGGCGATACATCGTATATTGAAGGTTTAGCAGAGTTTGGCGTTGTGTTTCTGTTGTTCGTGATAGGGCTTGAGCTGAGCTTCGAAAGATTGATGAAGATGCGCTTTTATGTTTTCGGATTTGGTAGCCTGCAGCTCGTGATCACGGCTGCACTACTTAGCTTTATATTTCATTGGTTGGATAAGAATTTCTTGCACTATAACTTAAATATTGGTGTAGTCATAGTAATCGGTATGACACTTGCCTTATCCTCAACAGCGATAGTGTTGCAAGTTTTAGCAGAAAGGGGCAAAAAATCTGGGACAATAGGTAGGTTATCGCTTTCTGTATTGCTTATGCAAGATCTATCTGTGGTACCGCTCTTGGCCATCTTGCCTATGTTGGATAATGGTGGAGAAGGTATACTGGAGGTTATAGGCGCTGCTGGGTTTAATGCGATAGTTGCAATAGCGGGAATCACAATTCTTGGTAGGTTGTTATTAAGACCATTCTTTTCACTTATAGCATCTGTCAAAACTGATGAAGTATACGTCACAACTGCTTTGTTAATTGTTTTAAGTGCAGCGTTGGTGACTAGTAATCTTGGCCTGTCTGCGGTTATGGGGGCATTTATGGCTGGTATATTAATTGCAGAGACCGAGTATCGAAACAGAATTGAAGAGAGCATCACTCCTTTTCAAGGGCTCTTTCTTAGCCTATTCTTCATTTCCGTTGGAATGTCCATAGACTGGCGGTTTATACTACTAAACTGGCAGAAAATAATCATATGTGCATTTGCTTTATTGGTTATTAAGGGGGCTGTAATCTATATATTATGCTTTGCGTTTAGAATGAAAAAAGGTCTTGCGCTCCATGCAGCAATGACCTTATCACAGGGCAGTGAGTTTGCTTTTGTGCTCTTTGGCATGGCTGCCAAGAGAGGGATTCTAGATAATGATTTCGTGCAACTTATGTTGATGACTGTTGCAGTAACGATGGCATTAACACCGATTCTTTCGATTTTTGGTAGTAAAATAGAAGATAAAATTGATTATATGAAGGGTGCAAACTACGAACCACAAAATGATATGAGGTCTATAAGCTCCCTTACGGATCACGTAATTATAGCTGGATTTGGAAGGGTTGGTAGGATTGTGGTAAAGATGCTAGAGCAGCAAGATATCAATTATCTTGTAATAGATGCAGACGCCATGGTTGTTAAGAAGGCAAGAAAAGAGGGGTTTTCCGCATATCATGGTAGCATTAGTGATGCCGAGGTATTGGAGGCATTAGGGGCAAATAGAGCCGCCCTCATCATCTTAAATATGAGTGATAAACTTGCAGTGAGCCGGGCAATACGTTCTATCAACGAACACTTTCCAAGCCTCCTGATAATCAGCAGGGTAGAAGATTTAAGACACAGCAAGGTTGTCAAAAAAGTTGGTGCAACTGCTACAGTCCCTATAGTGGTTGAGGCTGGATTGCAACTTGGCAGTGTTGCCCTACAAAGCCTTGGAATACCAGATCATGCTATAGCCTCAGTGAAAGAGCGTACCAGGAAAGATAATTACGCATTACTAGAGGAGGTTACTAGATATTATTAACAATTTATGTCAGGCTGTTTGAATATGAGCATGCTCATATGAAGCGGGTTATAAGATGTAGTTTCTTTCACATATAGCTGAAGCCATATAATATAGCCATTTCAATTTACATTGATAAAATCGCTAAATTCATTGCCTTTTCTAAGAACCAGTCACGTAAAAGATGAAGTGTTAGAAGAGATATGGTATTATAGGCGTCAAAAAGTGGTGTAGATGTCAAACAAATGTAGTAGTGACACTATACCAAATAAGTTTCCGTTTTATCTACTATAAGTATTATAAAATAGTGCCAGCCTTATAATGAGCTAAACTTGGCAAATTTGTGTAATTATTTTATATAGCTACATACACCTGTTTTGGGATAATTGCCAGCTATAGCTAAGGCAGTAGAGCATGATACAGTTTGTAAAGCATAAATAGAATAGGTTGGCATAAATTGTCTTCTGTTTATTCTCAATCTCATTTACCTATATTAGACCTGCTGCGTAAGTCGTTTTTTGTTCCTGTGTTTTTTTGTCTTTTTTTTGGACGGGCTTTTGTCTTTTTCTGATGATGCTTATGCAGCAGAAAAACCATTTTTGAGATTAACGATGCC
>NZ_JAJBJB010000126.1 GCF_021811845.1 Candidatus Cyrtobacter zanobii
GCTAGATTTAATCGAAAAACAAAAAGATATAGCAAATCACTCAAGATGCTTATCGCCTCTTTGATCCTGTTTTTTAATAAGCGTTTGCTAAATTTAAATTTTAATCTATAGTTGCTGGGCAATGCCCTATCTTTGTATAACACTCCCATTTACTTAAAGCCACCAGGGCCCAACAGCCCTCCATGCATTTAGACAGCAAACATGCACGTTGAACAACCACAAAAGGGGGTGTTCAACTAGTGCTGCCCCCCAACTATAATATACAGATTATGTTCTTTCCTTAATTCTAGCGGCTTTTCCGCGTAATGCTCTCAGGTAATAAGGTTTTGCCCTTCTTACCTCACCTTTTCTGAGCACGTCTATAGAGACAACTCTAGGAGAATGAAGCATAAACTTTCTCTCAACGCCTATGCCATATGAAATCTTTCTAACTAAGAAGCTGGATCCTATACCTCGATTCCTCTTAGCAATGCATACGCCCTCAAACTTCTGTATCCTCTCAGAAGTACCCTCTAATATCTTCACATGCACCACAAGAGTATCACCAGACCTGAAATCAGGGATGGGACGACCTATCATCTTTTTTTGCACGTACTTATCCAGCAAGTTCATCTTTTTTTTCTAAATATCTTTTCCAAATATCAGGTCTATTTCTCATAGTTTCCCCCTTAGAGGCATTATCCCTCCAAAGTGCTACACTTTTGTGATTCCCATTCACAAGCTCAGGCGGAACCTCCAACCCCTTCCAGACTCTAGGCCTGGTATAATGCGGATGTTCCAACAGACCATCGCCAGAGAACGACTCACTCTCCACACTACAAGCATTCCCCAAACAGCCAGGCAACAGCCTAATGCACGAATCAAGAAGCGGAAAAGCAGCTATATCGCCGCAAGAGAGCAAAAAATCACCCAAACTAACCTGCATGATCTTATACAGTTGTATAACCCTCTCGTCAATACCTTCAAATCTGCCACAAATCAAATTTAGACCTTTCTCTTTGATAAAATCTTGTGCCATATTTTGGTTGAATACTTGTCCTCTAGGGGAAAGGTATATAATTGGGTTGCCATTAGGCAAAAAAAATGCTTCTATCGCATCACCCAACACATCTGCTTTAATAATCATACCACTACCACCACCATACGGTGTATCATCAATGCGGAGATGCTTATCTTTGGAATAATCTCTAATACACCTAGGTTCTATACTATAGATCCCATTCTTCATAGCTCGACCAGTGACAGAGTAGTTTAGCGGGCCTGGAAATGCATCTGGAAACAATGTAAGAATTTTAATCTGCCACACGAAACAACACGATATTAAAGCGAGAACACGAGCATAAATACCATATGCAAGCATAAATACTAAGCATATTTATAAACGCTTTGTAATCATTTTTGTATAATGCAACAACCCCTAAGCCAGCTCTATACTGCTTGAGCTGGCCATTATACAAAAAATGTTATAACAATATATGGGAAGTAGATATTTTATATGCTTTCAACCTCCTTTTTGTCACTGTGTTGCTTAACAGATGGCTGAAGACCCACATACTCTCTTTTCTCCTCTGTAGTCATAAATGTTGCATTTTGCAATCTTTCCCACATAGAATCGCTTTTTGATGATAGAGTACTAATCTTTGACTTGTCATATTGAATATCTATCTCTAGTTCATAATTTTTGTTTATCCATCTGCTTATATTGGCAAATGTGTTATCAACCATTGGTAAAATTGTCTCCTCCCAAAGTGCTATGCGTGCCTCCCTTAGATTATTATATGTGTTATCGCCAGGAATACCTAGTAGCTGTGGTGGTACTCCAAATGCAAGTGCTATATCACGCGCCGAGCTATTTTTAGATTCTATAAAATCCATATCCTTGGGTGACATGCTCATTTCTTTCCATTCAAGTCCACCCTCTAAAACCATTGGTCTTCCAGAATTTTGAGGACCTGAAAAACATTCTGATATCATTTCTTTGACTTGATAAAATTGCTCCCTTGTGAGCGTTGATGGTTTACCATCACCATCCTTAACAGTAATAACACCACTTGGTCTTGCACCGCTTTGTAATAGAGATTGGTTCCACTCTGCCGCCTGATTGTGTTGATCTATACTATATGAAGCAGCTTCTACTTGTGACAATCCATACCAATCTGAAATTGGATTAAAGTTTTTTATATGGAGTATATTACCTTTCCCAGTAATGTTATTCACCATATAATCTATACTCCTGCCATCAACAGTATATCTATATCCAAGCGGTAAGAATTGTTCACCAGCTATTACTTTAACTCTTTCTGGCTTTAATAAGTATAACTCAATTGGAATGTTATCTTCTTCTGTCTGTGAGGCTAATATATAGGCGTTACCGTATAGCTGTCTATACGTATATATAGACTCAAAGAACTCAAAGCCATTTTGAACAGGGTTTGGCTCTTTAAGTAATTTTGTGATTTTGTTTTGAGTTTCTATAGAGCTTATTTTAGAAATAATTGGCACAACACTCGCTGCGCATGTTGAGATCATCCGTATTGATCTATTTGCAATGACGTTTTTTATATATGCCTTATCAGCAAATGTGCAATAATTCCTATTGCTCCAAACTGGCTTACCGATTTGGTATAGATATGATTCGCTAAACTTTACTTTATCTTTACAGATGTTC
>NZ_JAJBJB010000127.1 GCF_021811845.1 Candidatus Cyrtobacter zanobii
CCGGCATCGTTAATCTCAAAAATGGTTTTTCTGCTGCATAAGCATCATCAGAAAAAGACAAAAGCCCGTCCAAAAAAAAGACAAAAAAACACAGGAACAAAAAACGACTTACGCAGCAGGTCTATTAAAGAAAGGAGCTTTTTACATGTTTCTGATTTGCCAGAGCCAGCACTACCATGTATGTTAAGTACTGGATAAGGGGCCTTCCCCAGTATGCAATAAGCTAGGTATACCACAAGCATTGCAAAATCCTCATCACTTCCACAGTTAGCTACCTTCTTTAAAAGACTAATATCAGCTTTGCTTTTCTCTGGCATGCATTGAACCTCTTGAAGGCTAGTTGTAATGATTTTTGGTTCAGCTGGCATCTGCACTACCTCCCAGCCTCTTATGGTAATTTGTACCAGTTCATTCTTTTCGTTAGCCAAGTTGTAGTATAGGCCTTCCTCAAATTTTGCTGCCCTATAATAAACTTTATATCCCTTGCCTTCAAATAGGCATCTACCTCTTATTATATTTGTTATGTCATTAAGACAGCGGGTAGAAACTGGCTTGCCATACTGCCTCCAATAGAGGTTTGAGATAAAAGATAGAAAATCGCTATTTACTATAAAATGCTTGTACCCATCACTATATATTGTAACTCCAGCCTCATCTCGTTTTTCTTTGTTATGCCAGTATTCTTTTGCTATAGAATCTAATAAGTTAAGTATATTATCTTCTTGGCTTGGTTGTTTTTTAACTAGCTTCTTTTGCTTATTTTGCTTATTTTGCTTCTTAGGTAAGTTTTCGGTATCATGCTGTGTCTTATTATTCAATGCGCTTAAAAGCACTTTAGCAACCTCATTCAATCCCATGAGACTTGCCATATCGTTAAAATCGCTTGGAAGTTTTGGCTTCAGCTCATCTGGAAATTCTGGATATATAACATTGCACTTGTTTCTTTTCTCTTTATCGCTTTCTGCGGCATTTAAGGCATACTGTAGGCCTATATTCTCACTTCTTATTGTCCCATCCTCACTTTTATGCCATTTATCATTATCTGCCGCGATAATAATCTCGGCTTGAGTCATTTTTCTGAGTTCTGCTATGCAATTGGCTATGTTATAAGCATTAAATGTTGTAATGATTAATAGCTGATTTGTATCATATTTTGTAAACTGTAGAGCATCATGAAGCGATAGAGCTGTCGCTACTCCTTCTGCTAAGATAATTGTTTTGCTCTTTGAAATCGCTAAGCCTAATCTATCTTTAGCACCTATAGGGTAAAATAGTCCTTTAACTCTTCCACCTTTTAAAAAGAATTTGTTATATCTATCTTCATCATGCCATATTCTTTGAAGGTTCCAAATCACGCCATTTATATCAACCATGGGAATTAGCTGAACCCCTCTGCTAGATTCCACATAATCTGTTTTTATATGCTTTGGTATGTGGTTAATATTTTTGGATTTGAGATATGAGCTTGCTAAAGATTCAGTTTGAGCATTCTTATATCTCTTCCTTGCTTCCAGAGCTACTCGCTCATTTAGTGCATGCCGTTCATTCCTGGTCTTTTGCTGCAGCTGTTCATATTCCTTTGTAGTTTCAACAGGCCTAATTCCTGAATCCGCTACCAATGTCCTGATTGTATCTTTAAACTCAATACCCTCTTTTTCTTGTATTAGATTCAGTACATCACCATGCCGCCCACAGCCATAGCAATGATAATATTGCTCATCAATATATACATAGAATGATGGGCTTTTCTCTTGATGAAATGGGCACAAGCCAACATATGTATTAGATGATCCATTAGGTTTTAAAGTTACGCCGTACCTTCTACTCAACGTATCTTCTAGCCTATAATTAGCTTTTATTTCATTGATATCTAATTGCTGCATGGCTGCTACTTATTACTACCAGCTTCGCTGCTGGCAACAAGGCATGAGCCATTTTGGATCAAAGCCTCTACATCTGATTTTTTGTATCTTATTAACCTTCCTATTCTAATATATGGCAATTTATCCTTTTGTATTAGCCTCCAAATCCTCAAAGTTTCCATATGAACATTGAGCATTTTAGATACCTGGCTGCTTGTAAGCAGCTGATTCTCCTCTATATTTACACCTCTTTCAAAAGCTTTTTCTTTTATCATAATAGTAAACATGCATAGCACTGAACTTGTTTTTTGCTTTAGCATCGTAATAACCCTCTTTACAATCCCTCCTCGCGTGGAGGGTTCCAGAGGAGGCTTCAAAAAAATAAGAACAAAAAAAGCTTCCTAAGGCCCATTTTACCTTGCCCGATATGGGGTAGGAGGGTTCTGGAGGAGGGTTCGTAAATTTGTGAGGAGGGTAGAAAATTGTAATCATACTGTAAGGCCCATTATTTCATGGCTTTCGTAATATCGGTATAAAGTCAAGCGATTTATTTTCAATTTTTGTAAAAATTCTTTATTTTTTGCTATATATGATAAATTACATATAATTATACGATTTCTTATTATTCCGAGGAGGGTAGAAAGGAGGGTTTGGCACTTATTGAGGAGTGTTACCCCTTTTTAGCACGTTTTATAATTTTGTTATCAAAATAATATGCTAATCTATACATGATTTTATATTTAAATTTATAGCTAACTTTACTCTAGAAATCTCGAACCCTCCTCGCTAC
>NZ_JAJBJB010000268.1 GCF_021811845.1 Candidatus Cyrtobacter zanobii
ATGTTCTTCCAAATATTTATAAAAGATAAGTACTCCAAAGACTTACTGTTTAAAGTTCATGCTGGAATTCCTGATACTGACACAACCAATGCCCAGTACTGGAGTGATAATCAAGCCGATGCTTTGCAGAATTATAAAATTATCTCTGAGATATTCAGCAATAATAAGCAAGCAGATATAAGAGAAAATGCAGTGAAAAATGGAATAATTGATAAAATCTTTAAAAGACTCCAGATAATCACAGGAGAAGTTCAAAGAAAAGAAGAAAACGAAGATGCAGATACGCCAAATCCTGGAGCTGAAGCAAATGAAGCATCCAAGGCAGTAAAGTCACATGAGAAGAAATAAACGAAAGGGAGTTGGATATACGACTGGAGTCGGTAAAACATTTGCTGTATCCCAGTACATCAAGAACAAGAAATCAAAGGCAGAACAAACAGCTTATCTGATTGACATACTGTCGAGTTTCTTTAGAACAAAAGATTGGGTACCTCCTCAATCTGTCGCACAATCAATTTTAAAATCAGTTTTGCTCCCGTTGATAGAAAATGCGCTTAGAGCAGGGTCTTT
>NZ_JAJBJB010000269.1 GCF_021811845.1 Candidatus Cyrtobacter zanobii
CGATAATTGAAAACTAACGAAGAAGCGGGACATTCTTCTCGAGCTTGTTCCGATGGTAATGAAGCAAATTATAAAGTTTGACAGCATGGTTTTATCGAATTGCCATAAAATCTGAGCAGAATGCAGCTCTGCATTCCAAAACAGTTCAAACACAATACTAAGTCTGCTGTTTAACGCATGATTCCAAGACAAAGAACTCTTCAACGATTTCTTAGTCAAAATGAACGGTTCTGGCTTTTTGTTACTGAGACAATTCTTGGAGCCAGAAGGAATTGAAGATGCTGAAGAAACAATCGACACAAGAAGCCAACAATTAAAGCATGAGGATAGTGAGGTTTTAGAAGACTTATTTGATGAGGCAGATACTCTAGCTCAGACTCCCTCTAAAGAAGTAGCTAAAGAAAAGTCTAAAGAAAAGAAAGGAATTGATAAAGTAAATCTTACTGACTCTGGCAAAACAATGGTCCTCATTCAGTCGTCTATTGGAGTTGAAACTCAGACGCAAGACTGGGTGCAGTATAAAAATGGTCAAAGAAACAGGATCATATACAAGCACATTGATAAAGCT
>NZ_JAJBJB010000128.1 GCF_021811845.1 Candidatus Cyrtobacter zanobii
ATCTTGATGTGGGCCAAAGTTTTTTTGTTGTGCATCCTCTCTATTTTCACCTCTTCATGTACTAAGAAAGGCAATAAAATAATGGGTGAGAGGGTGAGTTTCATAAGTTCGCCTAAAAAAGTGCGCGAAGATCAAAAATTAAGTTGCGATGTAGAGAGAAAATTTTCGCCGATTGGTAATAAAATACTTGATTTATACAAAAGTAGATACACATCACCGCTCACTAAGCCGCTAATAAGAGGAGATAGTGTGTTTGCTATTGATGATCATGCTAACGTTTTAGCTTTTAGCTTAATTAATAATAAACCTTTATGGAAAAGAAAGCTTAGTGTTTCTGATAAAGATCTGCCTTACGGAGCTATAGCATATAATGATAATATGTTGTTTATCACATATGGTACTAGAAGTGTTGTATGCCTTAATGCTGTAACTGGCTTGGTAATTTGGAAGTGTGATATTGCACAAAGAGTGCGTTCAAAGCCTGTGATTGTTGATGGCAGAGTAATAGTGCAATCTATCTCTAATGAAGTTGTAGCACTTGACGAAAAGACTGGGCGGGTTATATGGAGCATACCATCTAGTAATCCAATACCACAGATTATTCAAATAAGAAAAATGTATGCGTATAAAAATATGGTACTTTATATGAATAATAATTTTCTCAATAGTGTTTCAATAGAGTCTGGCAAGATGTTGTACTCGCAGGATATGATATCTAATAGCGTCATAGATGGTATTAATAGAGTACAGGATTCTAACTTTATAGATAGCTTTCTCACTGCGGATAAGCATGATGAATCGTTATTATATGTTTATTCTGCAGGCGTAATTTACGCTTTAAGGTTACAGGAGAATAGAGCTGCAGTTATTTGGCATTCTAAATATACACCACAAACCTATATTTCGGAATGCAATGAAGCTATATACTTTATCGATATATTCAATAACTTGATTGCGATAGATAAGAGTACTGGGTCTACTATGCTTTCTGTGAATTTAACGAACGAAACAATAAATCAACAGGTGAAAAAAGGCTCTTTACACTGGTATACTCCTATACCAATAAGTGGTGGTGTGTTCATTGTAAGTAGAGAGGGGCATTTAGCTGAATATAATTTTAAATCCCATAAAATAATACAGAAAAAGGATATAGATAGCCGTATAGAGGTTGAACCAGTACTGGTTGGGAATAATGCTGCCTATTTTGTATTGAAGAATCATGAATTCCAGATTACGCTATCAAGTTAAAATTGAGATTTGGGATATTCTATAGCATATTCAACGCAGGTTTAGGCAATCTGACACATCCACAAGCACTTTTAATATTGCATCTGCAAAATTATCAAATGATGAAGCGGTCTTTCTGATGGCATGTTTTATTTTAAACCACTCTATAGGATTGAGATCTGGTGAATATGTTCGCAAAAACATTATACTACATCCAACTGATGATATTAACTCTTCAATTTTCTTATGAAAATTTATATTATCCATCACAACAGTTTCCCTCTTGTTCTCCAAACATAAACTTCTGGAATTTCTGCCCCCAAGCTTTTTATGATTGGCACTGGTGCGCCATATTTCATACATGGCTTTTGCTCTTCAGTATTATATATTTTCTTCATGAGCTGATATAATTTAATGATATGCAGCTTTAATTGAAACAGCTGAATTCAGGGAGTCCCAAATTATCTGGTGGAAATTTTTTAGATACTTTTATACCTATATGTAAGCTAAACTTGTTTTGTGAGTAAATGTGTTATAACTAATCCTATAAATCTTAGGTAGTGTTGCAATATGCTAGCAGAATTTGTGGCCTCAAAAACTCAATATTTATGGCAACTTCACTGGGCTTTTAGGATTAATCCTTTTTATATACCCTACTTTATTATTGGCCCTGGACTAATTTGGTATACCAAACCTCAAATGAGCATCTCAAAAAGGTATTGTTTCATCATATTAGCATTTATATTCAGTTGTTATATATTTTTAGAATCAGTGCTTTATAACGATGCTCTAGATAATTTTGCATATGAAACGTGTGTAAAGTTATTGCCAAACCCTGATCCTCTGCAAAGGCATGAAGAGTGCAAATCGCACTCTTTAGACGCACCACCTTCCTTGATAGACTTAATATATTCTCTTTCACCCACCCTTTGCGGTACACTAATGCTCATAGCTGCGCTGCTTTGCTCGCCATTTTGGGGAGGTGTGAGGCTTGCATGGCGCATTTACCATAGAAAAACTATAAAAGAGATGGGCCCAACATATGAGGACAAACTTCTTGACGATGTTTTAATAGTAGCTTCTATCTTCTGGATTTTACTATGTGGCCCTCTTATTATGCTGCTTTGCATCTTATGTGTTCCAATTAGTATTTTATTAAATTATATCAATATATTGACCTGATCGTTTTTGGTATTTCAGCTTCAAAATTAGTTTTCCAGAAATCTGTAACTTTATAATGGTATTGCCTAGCAACTATAGACATAATCAAGTAATGTCAGTAGTATTAGAAGTGGTAAGTAATACAGTGTGTATCAATGTCTATAAAATGTAAAGCATGTGGATCTAATAAAAGCGTCAAAAATG
>NZ_JAJBJB010000129.1 GCF_021811845.1 Candidatus Cyrtobacter zanobii
GTATAAAAGCGCGATATCTAAAAATTTTCCAAAAAATTTTCTACAAAATAATTGCATTTAATATGATTTATGAATTTTGCTTAGTGACCTTTTGCTTTCAAGGCCTAAATCACCTCATTTGCATAAACTGCTTAAATACCCTATATTGCATAGCTAGCAAAACGTTATAATTTTCAGAGTGAAAAACCAACAAGAAGAGTTTTTAAAAGAAGCTAAGGAGAGGTTCAATGAAGCTCAAATCTACTGGCAGGATAATCATAGTGCCTGCAGAATTGATTATAACTTTTTTCACAAAGAGGGGGGTCAGTGGGAAGAGGGCTTAAAAAAAGACAGAAAAGAAGCCAAAAGACCATGCGTATCAGTTCACCTCTTGCTGCAATTCATACAGCTCATCGTAAATCAACAAAGGCAGAACAAATTTGCCAATAAGCTCTCTCCCGTTGGTGCTACTGATGGCGCCACTGTTAGCATCATGCAGGATATTGTTGCGTATATAGAGCGGAGAGCAGATATCAATACAGAAACCATACAAGCATACGAAGATGCAGTGATAACTGGAATGGGAGCGGTTAGAATTCACACAGAATACCAGCACTATGCCAGCTTTGACCAAGAGATCAGAATAGAGGCAATACGAGAGCCATGGAACAGGCTTTATATAGACCCAAGCTATGCAAAGAAAATAGCTCAAGATATGCGCTGGTGCTTTATTTTAAACTACATTAAGAAAAAAGATTTCATAGCAAAGTATCCAAAAGCAGAGCTTTCTTCCTTTTCATTTGAGGGCGATATAGTAGTGCCTTATGAGCTTATACAAGTAGCTGAGTATTATAAAATTGAGGAGAAGGAAAAGATACTCATAGGCTTAGATGATGGAAGCGTGCATTTTTGGGAGGATTTGAATGATTATCAAAAAATTTATGCAGAGCCCAAAATAGTTAAAAAACAGAAGCGCAAAGTGCCCAAGGTAATGTACTATAAAATCGCAGGAAGCGATATATTGGAAGAAAAAGAGCTCTCTTGCGAACAAATACCAATTGTGCCTGTCTATGGTGCTAGCTATCACGATTCTTCAAGAAAAATCTATTATGGCATCATACGTCACACGAAGGATCCTCAAAGAATGTATAATATCTATAACAATACTATACTTGAGCACGTTTTACTCTCTTCCATTACGCCATTTGTAGCTGCAAAAGGCTCTTTAGATGGCCTTGAACATAAGTGGAAAACCGCACATAAGTATAATTATGGAGTTTTAGAATTTAACCCAGTTACAAATGATGGTATTGAGACTGGCCCCCCTGCCAAATTGCCATTTCCTCAAATACCACCAGAAATACCAATGCATTTAACTGGTGTTAAGCAAGATTTATCCAGTACAACTGGTATATACTCCGCTAAACTAGGAAATACCTCTAATGAAACATCAGGCAGGGCGATAGCAGCAAGAATTGGGCAATCTGATATCTCAACATTTCACTTTTTAGATAACTTTCAAAGAAGTTTTAGAGAGATTGGTAGAATATTTTTGCAAATAATACCATCTATTTTTGATACGTTTAGAATAATCAGAATAAGAGATGTAGATGGTAGGGAAAAGGCCTTAATGCTAAATGCTGCAATGCAAGATCCCATGGCTCTTATTGAGCAAAAAAACAAGCTAATGGAGGAAAACGCTAAAATACAAATAGCAGAGCAAGAAATAAGAAATAGCAACTTTCAGCATTACGATGTTGAAATCACAGCAGAAGTCACCCAGCAAACTAAAAAAGCTGAGCAGCAGAAAATTCTCTTAGATTTTATAGAATTATTGCCAGATCATCACCGCATTTTCTTCTCTGATTTAATTGCCGAAGGGGTGGATGTGCATAACAGAGAAGTGATAGTGGAGCGCGCAAAGCAACTGCCAGAGATACAAATGCTTATGCAGCAGCAAATGATGAATAGAGGAGCATCACAACAACAGCCACCAGAGCAAGATAACCAACAACAAAAATGAAAGCAGAGAATTTCAATTTAGCGACTAGAGTTCTTGGCATAAACAAGCGAAGCATTACAGAAAATAAGCTAAAGGGCGAAGAGAGGCTATGCTGCCAGATAGCTAATTTTTTAAAGTCAGAAAGCTTAAAAGGCACCCTAAAGTGCGGATGGTTCCACGTTGCAAATGAATTTGGTACCAAAGCTAGCCACTATATGATAGCCAAAAGAAACAGCATTGGAGTAATTGCTGGTGTGCCAGATTTTGTATTTTTTTGGGATGGTGGCTATGGATTTATAGAGGTTAAGTTTGAAAAAGGAAGACTGAGCCAATCTCAGAAGGATTTCTATGATTATTGGATTAAGGGTTGTGATTCGAAATTTGGAGTGGTGAGGGGATTGGAGGAAGTAATAAAGATTTTAGAAAAATGGTATTTGTTGTAAAATTTTCCTGCTTGCACCTGCATGTGACTAGCCTTATACTAGACCTGCTGCGTAAGTCGTTTTTTGTTCCTGTGTTTTTTTGTCTTTTTTTTGGACGGGCTTTTGTCTTTTTCTGATGATGCTTATGCAGCAGAAAAACCATTTTTGAGATTAACGATGCC
>NZ_JAJBJB010000130.1 GCF_021811845.1 Candidatus Cyrtobacter zanobii
TTCTATTAAATCCCACTCTTTATCACTAGTGTCGCTGCTGTATTTGTTTGACATTCTTCTCCTTTTTTTGATGCTCTAATACCACATCCCTTTCAATATTTCATCTTTTACGTGACTGGTTCTAAGATTAAGATTAAGATTAAGCTCTGATATTGTTGGCACAGCAAATCCAAATACCAAGAAACGTCAAGGAGATAGTGGTTAATATAATTATAAATAGGGTATTAGGGAGAATTATGTAAAAATGCGGTATAAGGCTGTAGGGGCGGAAGCAATGGGCCTACAGAGGGCTATTTTTGTGATTTCTTGAAAAAACATTCCCATAAATATAACACTAGAGGGTGGTTGGCTCTACCTATAGAGAGCGCATTTTATGGAAATTGTTGTTTTTGGACTTTCCCTTAAAAGATTATTAGAGAGTGTTCATACAAAGAGAGATAGAAAAGCCCGTCTATAAGCCTGGAAGATTTCTGGCGTAGAAAGAGCGCACCATAATTTCATAGACATATCAACCATCTCTTCCTTTTTTGAAACTACTTTTGTCCTTCGAGTCATTCTTCCAAGATGATGTCTAGTTGTTTAGTCCCAACAAGAAGTGGTTAGGATTAAGTATAAAGTATTCAGGATGAATTGTCCACTGACTTAGAATGAATTGCCAAGGAGTATTTCCTTTTATAGCCTTTAATCGTTTAGCAAAGTTGTAAGCCATCAGATAAGCATGTATGTGCTTCTTAAGCTTATCATGAGAAGCATAGTAGAAGTTGTTCACTGTTGCTTCCTTTAAAGTCCTATTCATGCGCTCTACTTGGCCATTTGTCCAGGGATGCTTTATCTTAGTTTTTCTATGCTCAATATTATTGGCATTGCAAATGCGCTCAAATATGTGTGTAAATGCATTTTTATGATGATCGGCAAATTGAATATCTGTAAGGACTTTATGTATCTTATAAGGTACCGCTTTAATAAGATTATCTAAAAACTCTGCAGCAATCATCTTAGTCTGGCTTTTATGAAGTTCTGCATAAGCAAACTTAGATGTTCTATCAATTGCCACATATAGATATAATTTGCCCTCAGCTGTTCTTACCTCCGCAATGTCTATATGAAAATATCCAATAGGATATTGCTTAAATTTCTTTTTGCTAGCAGAGGTCATTACTTGTTTTTTAGACAAAACAGAGCAGCGGTTACGTTTTAAACAGCGATGAAGACTTGATCTACTCAAATGAGGTATCGTTTCTTGCAAGCTATACAAAACATCATCCAAAGGTAATTCTGTCATCTTTCTGAATGCGACTATTGCTTCCTCTTCTGCTTCAGAGAGTACTGTTGATTTTATCTTCTTGGGACCCATAGGAAGATCTTTTGTATCTTCTCTCTTTCTCCATTTGA
The DNA here is from genome assembly GCF_021811845.1 of Candidatus Cyrtobacter zanobii. Classification (GTDB taxonomy): domain Bacteria; phylum Pseudomonadota; class Alphaproteobacteria; order Rickettsiales; family Midichloriaceae; genus Cyrtobacter; species Cyrtobacter zanobii. The sequence goes on from NZ_JAJBJB010000130.1 coordinate 1,393, forward strand.
TAATTGTTTTTGGATTAACATTAAATCTTATAGCCGCTTTTGCTATGCTCTCTTTATTATTACGGATCTCTCTACGTATTGCCTCCGTTGTTCTGGCATTTGCATGTAATACTTGTCCCATAGTCCTTTTTTCCATTCATCATTCCCTTCATAATATATACCATAATTCTCTGGGACTAAACAAATCTATTTCTTGAATTTCGTTTGTAATTTCTGGATATTCAATCTCGGATGAAGCTCTCTTTATCCAGTTATATGCTGTAGTACGTGATACACCAAATAGCTTTGCTATAAATCCATATGAGGATTTGCCAATTGCATATAACATTACACTTATCGATTTCTTAATCTCATAATATTTTGGCGTCCTTGCATCGCCTTCAACAAATAGATATCCGCAACTCTTGCATCTATATCTTTGTTTTCCCTTTGCATAACCACTCCTAACATAATTAGATGATTCACAATTCTTGCACCGCACAGCGTTATAATAGTTAAATACCATCTCAGCATTATACTACATGTCTCTTCTAATTAACACTCTCGAAAATATCTCTGCAATTATATCACAAGTTACGCAGTCATAGGGAAGATATGATAAGATACTAAACAAGAAACTCGAAGTGAATTTTAAAAATGTCCAGGCATAAGTGTAATAAATCTCTGTATACATCATTTTTACAGGCAACAAGTATACGATATTCAGGATTAGCATTATCAGAAGTGTCTCCTTTTGGTTTATCACATGACAAAAAAGCATACAGAGAGCTAGAGACTCACCACTGGAGCAAAGAAGAGCTGCGTAAATACGAACAAGAGGAAAAGTATGCAAGAGACGCTATGGCAAGAGAGAGGTATGTTATTATGGAGGCTAAAGCTGAGGCGAGAGAAGAAGGTAGGCAGGAAGGTATAGAATTGGGTATTGAGGAAGGCAGAAATGCAGAGAAGTTGGCAATAGCCAAAAACCTACTCTCTCTTGGAATTGATAAGAAGAAGATATCAGAATCCACAGGGCTTTCTTTCAAAGAGATAGAAGGAATGTGATGAGCTTTATATGGTTGCCACAGTTAAATCCATCAAAAATGCAAAAGAGGCATCAGCATACTTTTATATGCTTGAAGCAAACCAAGAACTGAAGAAAGATTTTCAACAAAATGAGATCACAAAGGA